>JAAWCD010000049.1 GCA_022793095.1 Oscillospiraceae bacterium
TAAAAGTGGTCGGTAATTTCAATGCTGATCTCGTAATCAGAAGAAAACTTAATTGCGAGATTTATATATTTTCCCAAATTATTCATCTTCTCTGGCAGAAGAACATAGACGCTATTTTTCACCATGTGGTCCCATCTTGCCATGAGCTTATTCCATTTCTCATTAAGTGATTCCTTGGGCATTACTGCGATGTCGCTGCCGGATGGGTTGTCCTTCAAGTCTTTTAATTCATCGGACCAAGAAGGATATCGCTTGGAATATATGACCTTCGGCTCTGGCATATCCAGCATTACCGCAGACCTCCCTGCGTCAAATTACAGACTGGCAATATGTGAAATGCTCCGGGAAACCGGCTCAATCACCCATACTTCCTTTCCCTGCTGCTGCGCATATCGTACCGTCATTCCTGTTCCACATCGGTAGGCTCCATTGTAAACCGCCAAAAGAATAGCTGCATGGTCCACCATGTATCGGTTGCGCTCCAGCATACAGTCTGAGTGATAGGCTCGACTGACATAAACCACCTCATCAGCCCGCTCCAAAATGGAGCGGTACAGTGCCTGCGATGAAACTGGCCACTTGCGCTCCTGCCCCTCACACGGCAGGATGCAGTGGAGTTTCAGCGCAGGATTTTTCTTTTTAAGGTCAAGGACGATCTGGGCGCACCAGAGGTCTACCCCAAGGCCATGCCCGATAGGAAGTCCGTCACGCCGCTGTCTGCCAGCTCGGAGATCTGCTCCACCAGCACCGATTTCAGTGCCGCACACTGGCAGTCTGTTTCGTCGTACCTCCAGGGAAATTTGATTGGCCGGTGTCCTGTGAACGCGCAGCTTGTTACTTCCACTAGAATCATCTCCTCATATCCAAAGAGAAGTCGCTTGTGCCTTAGCAACCCGCTCTCCCCGATTTATAATTTGTCCAAAATCATTTTCATTGATTTAGAATTTCTATTAGGATGATATTAGTCATCTTTAGGATAATTATACTATAGTTTTCGTGATACTGTCAATCCTAACATAGTCATATTTGGGATAGGGTTGATGGTAGTGCGATTGCTTACATTGAATGGAAAGTGCAATATTTGTGGGGAAAAGGTACGGATAGCACGAGAGAAACTGGGACTTTCACAGGAAGCTCTAGCCGCAAAGATTCAATTGAATGGTCATTCCTTGACACAAAAGGCAATCAGCAGAATCGAAATGGGACTTCGGATCGTTCCTGATTATGAAATCTCTCTTTTATCAGACGCATTGAATGTGTCACCTTTGTGGCTTATCGGGTTGGACGACACACATGATTAGGCATAGATAACGAAAAACCGCCGCTTGCATCCGCAAGCGGCGGTCAATTTTTCATTCAAACGCTCCCATAGAAGTGAACAGTTCCCCCTCTATCCCGAAAATATCATCAATCGGAATTTCCGCTCCGTCGTCCATAACGACAACTCTTGAAAAATCATCTATTTTGATGATACGGCCCGTGATGGTCGTGTAGGCCCCTCCAGATTTCCGTTCATCCGGCACAAAGTACACGATGCTCACCTGGGGCCGCTGGGGAAGCAGCTCCCGGAGCATCCGGAATTTCAAATCCAGCGCTTCCTTCTGGCTGTCATCCAGTTCTATCCTCTCCTCTGTCACGCAGGCCGTTTCCTCAATCGTGTCCCCAAAACCAGAAAGTGCCGCGAAGGGGGCAAACTGAGCCGCCCGGTCGATGGTGGGCATGCGAGGATGCCGGTCGGACACATGATGGGGCAGGTCAATGATATCGTCATAGCGGTGGGTTTCCTTCAAATTTCCGTCCATAGAACCTCCCCCTACGCCTTGTGACCGCCGATCTGGCGGTTTCGTTCCCGCGCCGTCGCGCCTTCTTCCAGGCTGGCCGCTTTCAGAATGGCGTTCTTCCCATACTTTTTCTGAATGTCCAACATAGCCTGCTGAATACTCCGCTCCTTGGCTAAAGCTTCTTCCTCTTTCCGCTTGGCCTCCATGTCGGTGAACAGGTCGAGCTGTTCAAAGCTGTCTTGAACGGCGCTGGCCTCTTCCGTCGCGTGATTTGCCACAAGGTACAGGCGGCGGATGAGCAGCTCCGGGTTTACGATCCGCTCATACAGCTCCATAGCGGCGCTCACGATCAGCTTGTAAGAAGAGGTCCAGCGCCCGAGGTTGATGCTGCCGTGAGCATGCTTGGGAACCTCCCGGCCATAGCGGTCCGCCTTAACCGGCCCCTGGTATCGACCACCCGCAAGGCTTTCCCGGTCGTAGCCGACGGTCAGCACGATTTGGTCCGTCACCATTTTTCCGGCCAGCAGGTCGAGGGCCAGCCGTTCCGCCATCTCCCGGACCACAAGTTGGGCCTTGTCGAAGGTGTACGGGTATTGTAACACCTGTCCGCCGCCCATGCTGTGGCTCTGAGGCTTGTACGCCTTGATATCAGCAATTGTACACGGCTCCCACCCCCAGCTATGGTCGATCAGGAGCTCAGCGTTGACCCCGAAGAGATTATACAGCACGTCCTCGGCCCGCACAGAGCACCGGGCGATGTCGCCCATGGTACGAATGCCGATGGCCTCCAGTTTTTTGGCGTAGCCCGGCCCCACCCGCCAGAAATCGGTCAGCGGGTGGTGATCCCAGAGCAGCCGGCGGTAGCTCATCTCATCCAGCTCAGCGATGCGCACCCCATCCTCATCGGCCTGAACGTGCTTGGAAACGATATCCATGGCAACCTTGGCGAGGAACAGATTTGTGCCCAGTCCGGCGGTAGCGGTGATGCCCGTGGTCTGATATACGTCCTGGATGATACGCTTCGCCAGCTCGTGGGCGCTGATACCGTAGGTTTTCAGGTAGGGCGTAATGTCCATGAACACTTCGTCGATTGAATAGGAGTACAAATCGTCCGGCGCGACATATTTGAGATAGATTTCGTAGATTCTGGCGCTGTGCCGCATGTAGAGCGCCATCCTGGGCGTGGCGACGATATAATCCAAGGACAACTCCGGCATTTGTTTCAGGAGTGTGTCATCATAAGAGGAATCGAAGAATTTGCGGCCCGGAGCACGGTACAGCCGCTGGGCGTTGACCTCCTTGACCTTCTGGACGACTTCAAACAGCCGCGCCCGGCCTGAAATGCCATAGGCTTTCAGGCTGGGCGTGACCGCGAGGCAGATCGTCTTTTCGGTCCGGCTCAGGTCCGCGACCACCAGATTGGTGGTCATGGGGTCCAGGCCCCGTTCTACGCATTCTACCGAGGCATAGAAGCTTTTTAGGTCACAACAAAGGTATATTTTGTTCTTTATAAAGCATCATTTCTCTTCGATTTCGTTACCTGCTTCCGCAAACCTCCAACTCATCCCCGGCCAGCTACTCCGCGCATTTTCTGGCGCTGGCGTAGCGGAAATACCGAATATCCGCGCTGCCTTGTTTCGCCGCGTCGATGATGCGGTAATAATATTTATGAGAAAGGGCGTTCGCCTGAATCCAGACCACGTCCGCGCCCTTGATGGCGTCGATTTCTGGCAGCATCTCCCGGTCATAGAACCGTGCCCCGGCCAGCTTCCAGGCCTTTTGAGCTTGAGATTTTTTCGCTTCAGCCATACTATTCATCTCCTTCTTCCCAGTGTATCATACCAGCGGTTTCATGTCACTTATGATATGAGCGGCCGGCACGCGCAAGCAGCAAAAATCTTTCGTCAGACGGCAATCCTGACGAAAGATTTTTCTGTCAGCCATAATCAGCGCCTGTGTGCTGCGCAAAGCCAAAGAAGTCTGTACTCACCTGCGGAGTGTGCATAATCATGGAATCGACAGAACTCTTTAGCTCAGTGCTGATTTTAAGCTTTTGGAGCATCTTTCCATATAGATCATTCTGCCCGAACTGCTCCATCAGGTTATATTCGGCGGCATATTCCGGATAATAAGCCCAGATCGCATTCATCAGCGAAGCTTTGCTGATTGCTTCGGTCCAATACAGGCGGTTATCCATCATCAGCTCAAATACCGGAATACAGCTGTCCCGCTTTGAGAAGAACAAATATCCTTTGGTCTTTGCCAGTCCGTGTTTTTGGTCATACCTAGTCTGACGGGCAAGCGATTTCGCGGCGTTGGATAGATCGTCAAGCATGACGGAATGGACGGCCAGAACCTCCTTGCACCGGTCTGTCTCAATCCAGTAAACGCCGTTGTCAATCGCCTTGTGCCGGAGCGTATAGCCCCAGGGCGTCACCAGCGGCGCGGGAAAAGCCCCAAAGTATTCCGGATGCTTTTCCGCGGCAAAGGCCGCCGTGTCATGCAGCGACTCATTGGGCGGCAGGGGAATGTGATGCTGAACCTTGTATTTACAAACTTCATATTCCACCAGGAGGCGTCCACTCCCCCGGTCCAGGTAAGGGTAAAGCAGAAAGCCGGGGTAGCCTGGGATGGGTTTGCCGTATGCCTTTACCTCATCCGAGATGATCGGAGTATCCGCTTCCACGACATAATAGTCGTCGTCCGTATCCAAGCCGACATAATAAACCCCTGGACACTCCAGCATAGCGCCCCTGACAGGCCCCAGCGCGTCCCTGAGCTCCGAGGGCAGGTCAGAGGGGGATAGACAGTCGTTCCGCTCCATCGTTTTCCTCGCTTTCTTGGGGGGTGCAACTAAGTATATTAGACTTCTCATATCTTATAATTTTATTCTATCAGAGCTAAACTGTTCTTGTCAAACATAATTTCCATTGGGATGGTGAACAGTGTTGGAACACTTTGGCTCTATCAAAATCAAGCTGGCAGACCTTATCAAAGAAAGAGGCATCAGCAAAAACAAGCTCGGCCACCGTGCGGAGTTACAGAGAACACAGATCAACCATTACTGCAACAACACTATTACTCGTTTGGATGTAGATGTTTTGGCAAGATTATGCACGGCGCTTGACTGTGAAATAGGCGACCTTCTGGAGTTCGTTCCCGCAGAATCAACAGAAAGAAACGCAGCGGACTGAGATCCTAAAGTTTTGGGAAGCCGTCCGCTGACAGATCATTTCGGCCTGACCCGTTTAACGGCTGTGGTGCTCTGACAGATACAGCAGCCTCAAAATGTTTTTCAGGAGTACCGGTTAAAGGGGAGAAGGCATGGGGCATGACATTTTAGTTGTTCTGTCGGAGGAGGAGCAGCCGGAAACGGTATGCGCGCGGCTGTCACAGTATGGGCTGACGGCCAAAGCGGTGAAAAATGTCCGCAAAGCGGTGCAGAGCCTGAAAGCGCACATCAACACCTTTCTTCTGCTGGACCTCAGCCTGGAGGGAGCGCCGGAGTTTCTGGCGGGCCTTGTGGCCTGTGTCTTTCCCCCGCCTCCTTACCTGCTGGCCGCTGATTTGTTCAGGGGCAGCGGGGCACGGACCGCGGCGCTGAATCTGGGCGCGGACGCCTGCCTGGAAAAGCCGGTTGACGTGGAGGAAGTGCTGGCGCTTATCCACGCAGCCCTTCGCCGGGCAGAGCAGCGAGGCTGGACAGACCGAATGAATGTCAACCTGTGCATTGAGCATGAGGAGTTATCCATCGAACCCCACCGCCGCAGAGTGACCATGTGCGGTGTGCTGGTGGAGCTGACCGTAACGGAATTTGATATTCTCTATTTACTGGCTCAGTATCCTGGCGTGGTTTTCAGCAAAGCCCAGATTTACGAACGGGTATGGGATGAGGAGGACAGCTTCATGGTCTCACGGGTGGCCGATCACGTTTCTTCCCTGCGTCAAAAGCTGGGAATCGGTCCGAAGGACCAGCATTACATTCAAACAGTACACGGTATTGGATACCGTTTTGCCGAGCCTGTGGAAACATAAAAACCGGAGGGAAAATCCCCTCCGGTTTTTTGCGTTGATAATCAGGCGGCAATCAAGCCGCGTTTTTTTGATTCCGCAGGCCCATCGCACGGATTTGCAGCTCGTCAGACAGGTATCGCAGAGAGGTAAACTGCTCCGCCAGTTCATTCAGCTCCTGTTTCAGAATTTCCTCATAATGCGCTTTCTTCTGCTCCAGGCCGCGAATCCGGAGTGCCAGCCGGTCCAAAATGGCCGGGCTCTGACAGCCCGATTGAATCAGGTGGGTGGCGCGGTCCTCGTACTCCGCAATCTCCCGGCAGGCCGCAGCACAAAAGGCGGCCGCCATCTTGCCGCGCTGCTTGGCGTCGTCCACCACGAACATGCTGTTGGCGTCCATCGGCGCCCGGCCGGGACGGCTGAACTGATTGTGCTGCTCCAGCAGGGCAATGAAGTCCTCAAACAGCTCCAGCTTCGCCATACAGTCCCTGGGTACAAAGTAGATTTTTCCCCGCGCGATTTTGACCGCCTGCATGGCGTCCAGATAGTTTTCCAGCATCGTCTCGATCTGCCGCCGGCTGGCACAGCTCTGGTAGAGCTCAAACAGCCGCTCCGCCTCCAGGCAGCGGGCCAGCGGGTCCACATGAGGGTCGGAAGCCAGATTATCGTAGGAGAATCCGCCCCGACCTTTGTCAAAGCTGATGTTGGCCAGCTTCTTGTAAAAGTTGGTGTCCTCCCGGACCGTCTCTTTAATCAGCTCCCTGGAAATCGTGCCGCCGGGCGCTTTGTTATCCCGGCAGTAGACCTTGAAAATCTGGGGGCCGCTGTCCGTCTTGAGCACCATCCGCTCATAGATATCGCCGGTGGCCGAACGGAAAGCGTCGGCCAGGGCGGTCCGGCGGGTGGGCAGGCAAGGGAAGCCGGTGCTGGCACAGAGCTCCGCCAGCTTCTCCTTATCAACCATGACGCTGGAAAGAGAGTAGTAGAGCACCTTGCCCAGCACATCGGTTCCATCTTGTTTCACAGCGGCAAAGTCCTGAAGCTGATAGACCTTTTTCTCCATAAAAACCCCTCCATCATATAAATTTACGCTGCCGCAGGCAGAACCCACGGAACGTTCTGGTAGATTGTAACCTCCTGGTATCCCAGCTGCTGGCAGGCCCAGAACCGGCACCGGCCGTCAATGACGGTCCGGTTGACACAGACCAGCGGTGAAAACGCGGGCTGTCCTTCCTGAAGGAGGCGCAGATACCCTTCGGCCTTTTCCAGGTCCTCCGGCGCTTCACAGCTGAGTGTGCTTATTGGAACCGTCAGCTCCTCCCACTCGCAGGTGTGGATAAAGCCCCGGTCCTGCCTCGGGTATTCCCGCTTCCAGAGCTCGTCCAGAGAACGGGTAATGAAGTTTGAGCGCATATCCAGAATATTCGCGCCCCTCCTGGCCGCGTCATTGCGGGCCTTGTAAAAATCGTCCACCCCCTTGAAGCCCACATTCCAGTTCATCAGCCGGACGCGAATGCCGGGGATGCCGCGCGCCAGCTCCTGGATCTTCACCAGCGCCTTTTGCACGCGCCAGTTCATCAGCTTGTCCATGTCAAGGGCAATCACCGCCTCGGACAGGGAAAAGCCCGACAGCGTTTCCTTGAGCAGGCCGATGGAATTGACGCCGGCAAAGCAGAGAAACAGCGCGTCGTGATCCAGATAGCTGGCTACGTCGCCTTTCAGCGCCCCCTCGGTGAGGTAGGCGGTTTTGGCGCGGACATTGCCGGTGACATGGATCCAGGACCGGCTTTTGGTCCCATGGTTCCGGCCCCGGCTGGACAGCCAGCGGTATTTCCGCTCCGGCTTGGTCTCATCGTCCAGCCGGACCTGCATCCCCTGAATGTATCCGTCCCTGGTGTAGTAGGGCGCCAGCAGGCCGCCGCTGCCGGAAATATTCCAGAAGCCCCGATCATCCACATAGAAGCCTGGAATGCCGTCCAGGTCGTGGAAGTCCGCCAGCATGCCCGCCAGAAAGCGCCTGGGTCCATTCCCGGCGGGCAGCGTGCGGTACATGTTCTGAGCGATGCGTTCCTCAGAGAGCCCCCGGGCCAGCAGATCGGCCCTGTGCTTGGGAGAGAGCTCCAAATGGGAGAGCATATCGTAATAGGTATCGTGCCTCCGGGCCAGGGAAGCCGGTTCCCGTTCCGGCGGTTTTTTTGGCGTGGGCTGTTCCGGGAAACGGTAGAGGCCACCCTCTTCCGTCAAGGCCCGGAACGCCTGCCGGTTGGAAACGCCCTCCATGCGGGCGTACAGGGAAACGCTGTTGCCGCTGGCATTGCAAAGATTGCAGCGATAGACGTTTTTCCGGGTGTTCAGGCTGAGATGATATTTCCCTGGCCCGTTGTCGCCGCAGAACGGGCAGGAGGCTTCCGCCTCCTCCCGTTCCAGCGTGCGGTCGTTCAGAACCAGCCCGCACCGTCTCGCCGCATCCAGAATGGGTAAGTCGCGGTATAGGGACCCCACGGTCTATCACCGCCTTAAATGAAAGTTCTTTTTGATTCTTTTTCTTTCAAGAAAAAGAATTACGCGGCCTGAGCGGCCGGGCTGGCGCCGGATACCTGCACAGTCAGAGGCGCTCCCTTCGCCACCCTGGCGAGGAAGACCTGACCGCTGGGCCGCACGTTGTCAATGACAGGGACCCGCTCCGCGTCGTCGATGAACACCGGGTAATCCACGCCAATCAGGCCCTTGACCAGCTCCGCCACCTCCAGGCCGGCCCGGATTTGTTCCGACCCGGACAGGCAGGCGTAGGGGCGGTCCTCGTAGGTGAATTTGAATACATCCTTCACCTCACCCGTGGATTTCACCACATCGTAGAGGGAGATGGCCACCCGGTTCATCCGGAGCCGGCTGAAATTCAATTCCACCCGTTTGGAAATGTACCGGGCCAAGGCGGCAAGCAGCTTTTTCTTTTCCGCGATCTGCTCCCGCTTTTCCGCCAGCCGGCCGGATTCCAGCTCCGGCACACCCTGAGACTGTTCGGAGAGGACGGATAGTTCGGCGGAAAGGGCCGCCGCTTCCTCCGTTCCCTGGCGAAGTTCCTCGCCTTCCTCCGGCGAAAGCATGCCACATTCCAAATCCAGCTCAAGATTCTGGATTTCATCCCGCAGCGCCGCGATTTCCCGCTGGCGGTCCTTGTTTTCCTCCTGGATGGCGTCCAAAGCGGCCTGACGCTGCTCTTTCAGCGCCACAAGCGCGGTTTCTCCGGCGGAAATGTCATCCGCCTGAAACTGGACAAAGACGGCCTTTGCCTTTTCATCCAGCCCTTGCAGCTCCTGAAGCTGGGAAACCAGCTCCCGGCCCTGCTGGCAGAGCGCCTGGATGGACGCCTCAAATTCTCCCTTGACCTGGGGCAGATTTGCTTCCGTGACCGTCTGGCGGCACATGGGACACTGGATGCCTGGCTTCAGCCCGGCCAGAACGCGCTTCTGCCGGACCGTTTCCTGCCGCAGCGCGTCCACCTTGGCCTGTGTCTCCGCCATGGCATGGGCATACTTGCTGTGATACGCTTCCGCCCGGCGCTGTTCCAGGGCCTGAGCGGCAGCTTGAATCTTTTCCTCCCACGCCGCGGCTTCCTCCAGCGACGCGGGGGCCTCCCGGACCAGCTCATCGTGGCGGGCATACAGTCCAGCCAGCCGCTCCTTCAGGTCAGCGCCGTCGAACCCGGCTGTACGGCGGGCTTCCAGCTGGGCAATCCGTTCTATGATTTGAGCGTGCCGCGCCTGCTTTTGGGCAAGCTGGCGGGAAAGCTCCCGCTCCTGGGCCGTCTGGTAATCATACTGCCCCTGCATGTAAATCGTGTCCCGCTCCAGCTGGGCGATTTCCTTTCGGAGCTCCTGGGCGAACGCCTCCGGAGAGAGAAAGTCTTCCCCTTCCAGCAAAGCGCGGTCGTGGCTACTCAGCCCGTTCATGATATCCGCTCTGGGAACCTCCGGCAGATACCGTTCCAGAAGCTCCCGGCCCTTACTGCCCAGGACGTTGATGAAATAGCGTGGATTGAACATGGAGAGGAACAGGTCCCGCTCCCCAAACATGATCGTAAGGTCCCGCTGGGTGATGCGGCGTCCGTCCAGGAAAATGTCCATGTCGCTGTCCGTCCGCGTGCGGGAGAGGATGCGAACGGCGCCGCTCTCATCCGCAAACGCCAGCTCCAGGGCGAGGTCCCTGGTGTTTTTGTGATACAGATTGTCCAGCCGGGCTCCGCCGAAGAAGGAAACCCCGGTGATGGCAAAGGCAATCGCGTCCGCGATGCTGCTCTTTCCCTGGCCGTTCTGCCCGGTGATGACATTCATATCGCCAAAGGAGAAGGACCGCTCCTCTGAGAAGCCCTTGAAGCCCCTGACGGTCAGGGATCGCACGCGAAGCTGTTTGATTGGCTGAATCATGATGTGCTCCTCCTGTCACGCGGCCGGCTGCGCGGAGCTGGCCGCAATCTCATAGGCGTCCAGAATGTAGAATGTGACGCCATCTTTGCTTCGGGTGCTCAGCTTCACATTTGCGAGCACAATGCCGGGCGCGAGCCGCTGGTCCGGCCCCTGGGTGTACGCCTGGAAGCACTGGCCGGCTCCATTCTGAAGCTGTACGCTGGTTCGGGATTTCCCGCTGAGGGTCGGTTTCAGCACCGCGCCCCGCACCAAATAGCAGCCGTCCGGCAGGCTGGGCGCGGGAGCCGGTTTCTGCTGCCCCGCGTCCTTCGGCTGAGGCTTTTGATCCTTTGGCGTACCTTGAGGAGCGCCGGACTGCGGCACGGGCTTCCCCTGAAGCTTGCGTACCCAGTTTTCGTGGGCCTGGTCCAGGGTGGACCAGGCGCCGTCCGCGATGAAAAAGCCTTTGCCCCGCTGCTCAATCGCAACCCAGTCCTGTGTCATTCCGTAGAGGTAGCGGCCGATGCCCCACTCCACAGCGGCCCGTTTCATGCTGTCGCTGAGGCCGCCCTTGACGGATTCGATGTCGCTGTCGTCCGCGCCGTCCCACTTGGTCAGCCAGAGATTCTGCTCTGTAAAGTAGATAGAGATGCCGCACAGCTGGGCCTTTCCCTCCTTCCAGGGGGTGAAGTCGTTGTACCAGCCGTCAATGCCCACCGTGTCGTCCAGCCGGTTTTGAATGGCCCGGTTGGTGACATAGGGAACGGCAAGCCCCTTTGTCTTCTCGTGGTTGGTCGCTGAGACGCGCCATTCGATGTCGCTGTTTCCAAAGGGCGCGGAGAGGGCCTGCCTCAGTTCTTCCGCAGTTTTCTGCCACATAAAATTGCCTCCTTCAAGACTTGATGAAATCTTCCAGCGTCCGTCCGTTGGGAATCAGAACATCCGAATAGTAGTAGGCCGGAGCTTTGTCCTTCAAATGCTCCATCAGTTCCCGGTAATCCAGCCCCAGCCTGTTTCGCTCACTGGAGTAGGAGTCCATGTTGTTGGGGATGCTGAGCAGAAAGCCGGGCAGGTTCATCGCTTTATAGAGCTTTTTGTAGGCGGGCATGGTGTTGGCGCCTACGCAGAGGCCGACGGTATCGCTGTTGACATTGGAAAACGGATAGTGATACATAACAGTATCCGGGCTGGGTGTCTCATCCGCCGCCACACCCACGCGGCAGCGGGAAACCCGGCCCTCCAAGTCCACCGAAAATCCGAATACCATCCGGGGGATGGGGAAATGGGGATAGTTGGTGTCGTAGAGCGACACATCGGCATAGAGTCTCGGATGCCACAGCACGAGGCGTTTTTCCCTCCGATCCTGCCAGACGGACAGGCAATTCAGCGGCAGAAAGCCGCTGGCATAGCCCGGATCGTCTATGCGAAGGCTGTTTCTGAAGCAGCTCAAAAGGGTTTGCCGGTCCACCTCCTTTCGGGTGGTCACCAGCCCTTCCTGCTCTTCGATTGTGATTTTGCCCTGACTGGGTGAAACGCGAATGAGAATATCATGTTCCGGATTCATCACGTGGCCTCCTTTCCCAGCCTGTCCCAGATGGGCAGTTGAATCACCGCTTCCGCAAGCGCGGCTTCCAGCTCTGGGATGTTCTCCGCGCAGAAGTCCAGAATGACGAACAGGGAATCTGGAATATCATAGTAGGATTCAAATTCCTCATACAGAATGAGCACCAGTTTGGGGCCCTTTCTGTCCTTCGTGCTGTCAATCCAGCGATAGTCAAAGCTGAAATCACTCAATCGCATCACGTTCCAAACAGCAGCGTCCAAACGCGATGAAAACGGATTTTCCGCTCTGGGAATGCCCTTCCTGGCCTCATACGCCCGGCACAGCCGGTCATAGCGGGTCAAAAGCGGGTCCCGGAGGATGTAAATGTCACATCCGGAGCGGAACTCTCCGTCTCTTTTCCGGCTCTGATACTGCCAGGTATATTTGGTATCCTCAAAGACACTTTCCACAGCGACCCGTTCCAGCTCGCCCAATTCGTCCCCGGACAAGGTGACGCCGTCGCTCAGACGCTCCAGAAGCTGCTCCAGCCGGTCGTGGTCATAAAACATTTTGGGGATGTAAAGGCTCTGCATAGCGTATTCGATTTCCCAGTCCATGTCGAACTCCTTCCCGTCACAGAAACGCCCGAACCGCCGTGCGGGACGGGGGCAGCTCGCACAGGCTTTGGGCGAAGTTTCCCAGTTCATATTTCCTTTGCCCGGCTTTCTGAAGATAGTCAGCCAGCCTGGGCGGGTCATACAGATCGAACTGGTCAAAATCAATGTCCTTCAGCCCGGGATACTCTCCCCGCTCCAGCATGGGCAGAATGGTGTCCAGCAGATAGGGGCTGATGCTGTCCCGCTCATCCTGGTCCACCGGTGTTTCCGGCGCTTCCCGCAGTCCGGCGGCCAGCGCCGGAAGGTCAAGGGTGACGTTCATGTCCGCACCTCCATGGGGACCAGCTCCGCGGCGCAGATGGCGTAGCGGAAGATATGGGAAAGCATCCTCTGTTCCTCCGCCTTCGTAATCGCGCACCGGTCGGGGGCCAGGAAGTAGAGGCCGGCGGCGGCTGTGATATCGTGCTTCCAGAAGCGGGCGTCCAGCTCCAGCTCCCGATAGATCTCAGGATTGTCTCCGGAGGCTGCCATGACAGCCAATTTAATCGAGTCAGAAATCTGACCTGAAAAAACGGTATGCCCCAGGGACAATATCTTCTGCTGCCGGGCTTCCAATTCGCGTTCCTGGGCCATGCGTGCCAGCGAGTATCGAACCAGGAATTCCATCGGCTCCACAGCGCCCAATGCGACGCCATAGGGAAGCGCATTGATTCCGTCTCCCGGCGCGGGCGCGGGCGCGAACTGGGAACAGGTCCTGCCCAGCAGGGCCTTCATGGATTCCGCCGCCTGACTCCACACCAGGGCGCGGAGCTGGTCCCGGTCCGATTCCCGCTCTGCCATGGCCTGAGCGGCCTCGTCCAGGGGCATGACAATGAAAAAATTCTTCATTTGTTGGCTTTCCTCCTTAAAAACTGCCTTACGCCAATGAACGAAGTCCATTCGGCGTCAGAAGATTAAACATCATTCGATTGGAAATGGTTTCCCGATATTCCGTTGAAATCAGTTTACCGCTGTGGGAACGGTTTTCCTCCGCGGTCACGCGCCGTTCCTTGACGATGCGGCCCTTGATGATGTGAGGGTATTCGCATTCCATCAGGCCGTTGATGAGACCGGACCCGCCGATGAGACCCACCTGGCTGACACTCAGCGGGAGCGGCGGACGCTTCGCCGCGCTGTCCCGCTTGCTCACGGCAAGCAGACGGTCAAGGCTTTCGGAGCGTTTCAGCTGCCGGGCCAGCTCGTCCTCGTTGAACTCAGCGCCGCGGAAGGTTTCCACCCGCAGTTCCTGGGCGGGCAGGGCGTAGCGCCCGGCCTCCAGCAGGTCCAGCGTGGGCAGACGGTCCGGACGGAGCGCAGCCTCGCAGAGCTGTGCGGCAGCCGCCTCATCGTCTGTTCTTCGCCGGCGCAGGCCCAGGACCGCCACCTGTTTGAATTTTTTGAACTCGCTGTCCAGAAAACGATGGATAGACACCTGCTCAAAATGATCGCAGAACACGCGGCAGATATCCTCCGTCATGCGGTAATACGGGACGATGTAGACCATCAGCCCGCCCCAGGTGAGCAGCGGGATACTCTCCAGCAGGAATCGTTTCTCATTCCGACTTCTCCCGCCTGTTTCTGTCAGAACGGAGAGGTAGGGCGGGTTGAGGAAAATAACGTGAAACGCTCTTTGGCTGACACGGGAGCCGAAAAAGCTGCCGAACCCCACATGATGAAGCTGAGACTGGGCCTGCTCCGCCCGGCTATGGTCCAATTCCACGCCATAGCAGAAGCAGTTGTTTCCCGTGGCCATTCTCCGCAGGGCCGCGCCGGTCCCGCAGCAGGGGTCCAGGAGGTTTGTGGTCACGCCGCTGGGAAAGGCGATGCCTCGGGTGATTAGGTCCACATGGTCCAAATCTGTGGGATAGTGCCCCATACGGACATTGTTCATCAGGCGCCCGATCACAGCGGCATTGGTGGCCTGGTTGGTGGGAAGCTGGTCCGAGAACTGCCGGAGCACGGAGCTCAGCTTTCCATAGTCTCGGGTCATCAGCCTGAATGCCGCCATCTGAGCTGCCAGAGCCGCCGCGGCGGAGGCCAGCGGATGCTCCAGTTCCAGCAGCAGCGGCCGGACGGCCCTGAGCTGCTCTGTCAGAGCATCCCGCTGGCGCTCCAAGGTCTGATAAACCTCATAAGCCTTTGCCTTCTGTCCGGCGCTAAGCAGCTGGTCCATCTGTTCCCGGCAAACCGGCAGAGCGTCCGCAATCAAACGGATGGCCTGTCCGTGACCGGAAAGCTGTTCCAGCGCGTAAAATCGCTGAGGAAGGGCCTGGGTTTCCGGACTTGTGGATAATTCCATAGGGATTCCTCCTCGACAAACAGGGCTTCATCAGGCGGGCTTCTTCAGACGATACGGACAAATCAGCGCAAGATCGCCGTCGCCATCCGTCAGGACGATGGGTAAACCAGGACTGCTCAGCCCCATGGTGATTGTGCTCCGCTTCTTTGCCTGGAATTGCTTCAGGCCCTCCAGCATATAGCGCCCCTTGAAGCCGCACACGGTTTCAGGGATCTCGGACAGCGTCAGGGCGGAGCGATATTCTCCGCTGCCCGTACTCACGGACAGCACTCCGCCGCCGAAACGGACCGCCATTCGTTCCGGGTCCGGGATAAACTCGTTCAGATAGCGCAGGCTGTTCACAAAATCCGCGGTGTCAACGATACATTCTTCGCTGAACTGCCTGGGAATCGCCGCGTCGAAATTGAGACAATCTCCTTGGGGAATTCGGGTAATGACGCGGGCGGAACCGCCGTCAAAGACGGCATAGCGTTCGCCGACAGACAGGCGGCAGGTTTCCCCATCAAAGACAGGCAGCAGCTTCAGCGCCACGGGCGGGATGAAGAACGGAGCTTCCACCCGAAGAGATTCATCCTGGCTGACCGCTAAACGATGACCGTCTACCGCGCCGATGCGATTGTCAAAAAACTTTACGCAACAGCTGCACGAGCTGGAAGCACCCTCGGAAATCGCGTACTTGATCCGGTCAAACCGTTCGCTGAGGGCGGCGGTATTGACCTCATAAGCGTGTTCCTCCTTCACATCCGGAAGCGCGGGGAAGTCCTGAGCGGCTGCGACCCGCTGGCGGAGCTCCCTGTTTCCGCAGCGGAGGGTCAGCCAACCGCCTGAAGTCTTCCTGCGGAAAGCGTCTTCCGGGTCCTCCTGATAGAAAAACTCCAATTCGCCGGAAAAATACTTGCAGGCGGTCAGAAGCTTCCGGCTTCCGGTGAGGACGAAGGAGCAGGGGCCGCCCTGAGCGGGAATAGACGCCTGACACCACAACTCCAGATTTGTGCCGGTCAGGGTGCAGACGCCGTGGTCAAAACTGATGCACGCCTCGGTCAGAAACGGAAGGGAACACCTCCTTGGCGCGGCCTTGAGCGCCTTGCTCAGCGCCTGCTGAAAGTCTTTCGCATTGACGGTACACTTGATCTCACTCACGCTGCGTTCCTCCTTTTGGACTGCTTCTGATAAGCGCGCATATTCACGGTTCTGGCGGAAAACGTGGCCTGCTGCACGGAGCAGTTACCCACCGCCAGAATGTTGTAAACCATGGCCACCACCGCCGTGGCGGCCATGAGGTTGGCCGCGATGGTCTGAGGCGAGGATACCGAGGCTTCCGCGCAGGACAACTCGGATGGAAACCGGTCGTCCGGCTGGAACAGGTCGGGATACAGCAGGCCGGCGGGCTTGTAATAGGTCTTCCCGCCCCGGCGCACGCCGCAGACTACCTGACCGGTGTACTCCCCGTTGCCGGAGTCAATGTAGATCAGCTCCTTTGCCTTGAGAAAAATCTCGTGGCAGAGCTGGCGGGAGCGGTTGTTGTCCACCGCGCCGATGAGAATGACCAGCTCGGAAACCGTTTCGGAGCTGTATGGACTGACCCTCCAAACGCCGGGCGCGGTCAATTCCTCCAGCTGTTCCGCCGTTTCAATGAAGTCCGGAACATAGGACGCTTCCAGGCCGAACACATTGGAATAGCGTTCCGCCGTCACCCTCGCCTTGTTCAGGCCCAGGTCCGCCTGAGTGAAGTTCTGCCGCACCAGGTTCTTTTCCTCCACAACATCGCCGTCGCAGAGGATCAATTTCACCGGCCGGTCCAGCGCGTACAGCAGGCGGTACAGATGGGGCGCGATGTGGCCCCCGGTCCCGCCGGTGCCGATGAGGACGATTTTGACCGGTCTGGTTCTGGAAAATTTCATGCCGCCGCCTCCCTGCTGACTTCCGGATGGATGCGGTCCAGCCACTCCGAAGGGAAGTCCGCCATGGGCGCGGGCTCCAGGACCAGCGCCTGGGGAATGGGACAGAAGTGTCCGCCGTTGCAGACGCGGACGGCGAGTTCCGGATAGCATCGGTCCAGACGGCCCGCCACCATGTAGACCCGGTTGGCCCGTTCGTCCCGGTCGTCGGTGCGGGAGAATCTGGCGCGCATGTCGTTGTGGGAGTGGAGGTCCGCGTAGTGGAGATACCGTTCGTCGTTCAGAAAAGCGTCGTCCAATACCGCGTCCACGGACGCCCTGCTGACCGTCTGCGCCGGCACATGAAGGAAAAACCGCTGTTCCTCCCGGTCCCAGTAGATGTGGACCAGAGCTTCCAGGGGCCGGTCCTCCATTGTCATCAGATGCCGGAAGAGGCTGAGCGCCTGCTCCATCAGGTCGTAGGGGATGCGGGGGAGGGCCGGCTGAAAGCCGGCCCTGATCTCATCCAGACAGGTCACGCCGCTGGTGGGGGTGATGAATTCTCCCGCTCCGGTAACGCGGCGTTCGTAGACCCTGCCGTCCCTGGCTGGGATGAAGCTGATGGTCTTGTCCGACGCGCGGGCCTCCGCCAGCCGGGGAAAGACGCCCTTGTAGGCGCATTCACCCTTCTTCTGCATCGTCACCGTGGGCTTCAGGATGCACTTGGGCCGTTTGTCCTTGGATTTTTTCAGCGCGTCCATGAATGCCTTGGAGCTTTCGATTTCGCGCTTGAAGTCTCCAATTTTGGCTTTGCGGGGCTGGAGCACCTTTTTGCTGATTTCGTCGTAGGTGACGGTCCAGGAAACGCTCTGGGCCTCCTCGAATTCGGGGAAATCTTCCTCCTTGGCCCGCCGCAGTTCCTCGAAGGTCTGCTCGATGTCCTCGATGGGCTCCTCGTTTCCGTTGTAAGAAAAGACGGGAAGCTGGGCGAAGACGGGAGCGGCGGCCTGCCGGGCGTTTTTCTGTTCCTGAAGGTCTATGGCCGCCAAGAGCGGGTTGGCGGATTCCTCAGCGGCCTGTGCCGGAGGTGTTTGGGGCTGTTCCTCAGAAGGGGGAACGGTCTCGCTGCCGGGGATGGGGTCCGGGGACGCTTCGAGGGAAGACGCGGGGTCTTCCTGGATGCCGGTTTCCGGTTCCAGAGATTGGGGCGCGGACTCAGAGGGTTCGGCTGCCTCTGGCAGGGCAAAGGGATCTTCCATGCCGTCGTCGCTGCCGAGGTCGGTGAAGTCACCGAATACGCCGGCGGGGCCGGCGCTTTCGCCGGGAAAGCTGAACAGGTTGTCACTCATGATGGGATGCTCCTTTCTTTTTGTTCGAGGACGCAAAAAACCGCAGTCATCCTCTGTGAAAGAGGTAACTGCGGTTTTTGTACGTACTCGTGGTCGGTATTTAGGATGTGGACGGTTCTTCAAAGGGCATACTATCCCCTGGAAGCTTAAATCTGACCTGAAGAAATCTTACCTAAATACAGGTTGAGTATATCATGGTTTTTAGAGCTTGAACAGTTGCGGTTTTTGCTACAGAACCTGATATCATAAAACGTCTTTTTCTGGTGCTGTTTCTTAGTACCCGATCACTGCGGCCAACCTTAACGATATGGGGATTCTTTGAGTTCAAAAAAGCTGTTCAAATCAGATGATTGCCGTTCTAATTTTTGTTGCTTAGCGTCTTGGAGCGCCAGAAAACAGTCTCAATTTTTTTGCTTAAGGCAGTGGGCATCTGGTATGCGATCTTCATCACTGTACCTGGATTTCTTGCATTGCAGGAATTGTTCAATCTATGCCAGCCTACAGAAACAGTTTTGAGTATCGGTATAGTAGTATCCCACAATTTCTGATGCAAGATAATCGTTTTTAGCAAGCCAGGCCGCACCCATTTGGCAAAGGCCATATTGATGATTGCTCCGTGCGCCGGAAGTCAAGTCAGTACAGGCTTTGCCAATTAGTGCTGGTTGATTTTTGTGAGTCCAGGTTCCTTCTCCAAAGCAACTGGAAAAGAAAGCTCCATAAATATAATCATATGTCCTGGAGTTTGGATGATAGAGTGCGATTGCAGCCGCATCATATCCCAACTTATCATGGAATATTTGCGCTGTAGCATTAATGGCAGCTTGTGTTATTTTGGCTCGATCATATACCTGACAGCACTGATCGGCACAAACATCATAATCTTCTTTAGAATGGTTTGAATATACACTCAACGCATATTCTAAAAATGTATTTGCAGCAACAGCTTGTGCAACATAGAAATGAGAGATTTGATCATCTGATAAATTAAAATTTCTATACCAACTTACAGAGTAGACCTCCGACGAAAGAACCGTATAAATATATTCCTCTCGATCAAGTGTCATGGTTTTTCCGCCATAATATACTTTTACGGAAGATTTTATGCTTGGAATAGATGACATGGAATATGTACTTATGTGGCTAAAACCCTCATGAGTAGGCGGTTCTGCCTGCTCTCCTTTACAAATATCATTTCGATCAAATTCAAGTGAATCGTTCTTATCTGCACAGAATGTGAAAATGTTGGCACCATCGGACCCGTCAACAGGATAGTTGAGATAAAAGCTACCATGATAGCCATCAGCTGTCACAGTCCAATCATATGTTCCATTTGGCATATTTTTAATTTGAAAGCGGCCATCCTTGTCTGTCGTAACAGTTAATCGGCCCCCTACCATGACCGTTGCATCTGCAATCGGTATATTTGTGTCATAGTCAAGAACAACACCTACAACATTCGCATAATCATAAATATCGTCCCCTGATGCTAATGGGGATGGAAGATCAACGGTGGAGTTCTCATCAGCGTAATTAGAGAAATTGTTGTTGAGGTCCACCTGAGTAAAAGATTTTCCTTCACTCAGAAGTTCAACCTCTGAGGAGTCCAAAAGCGTCGATCCAATATCATCAATATAGGAGTCGGCATCAATGGATGTGTCATTGCCTGTATACACGCCTGCTGCTGAAATAAGCAGAATACTTGCTATGCAAATAGCAATAAGTACACCGCAAAATCGTTTTGTCGAATTTTTCATATTGTGTTCCTCCTTGCGTGAAGCCTTTGAGTGAAAATGTCTTGTTAGCCTAGTGGAGAATCGACAGTTACATGATAGCATGGCTCTCCAACAAAGTTTTGTGATTGAGAATCAAAGACCAGCTTTCCCTGTATGAAGCATACGTAATATCCGAGGACAGCATCGGTAAAACTAAGGCCCACGTCAACCTCTAATGATTTGCTGTCCGGTTCCCAGCTGATTCTAAAATAGCTGCTGTCCTCTGCGGGAATCAATTCATAATGATCCAGTTCTTCTGCTGCTTCAACAGGAATTGTTCCATAGAGGGGCTGCTGGCCGTCCAGCGTGATTTCACAGAGGAGTACTTCAGCCTCGATATCGTATTGAAGCATTTCATCATTAACTATTTCCTGTGGTACAATCTTTACATTGGAGCCGACTACACGTTTATAGCTGCTGTCCAGGGGATACTCCATCATAGTGGACAAGTCAACGATATGGCATTCGGAATATGCAGTGCCCATTCCTCCATCGGAGAGAATATAGATTAGCTCCGGAGTTTGATCCCCGGTCAAATCCTCTGCAACCAGTGTAGCTGGAGGATTTACTGCGGTTGGAAATATGTTGTTGATTGGAAATGAAGTGGATTTTTCTCCGCTGTAAACAGTAAGACATGTCTGCCCGGAATCCACTAAGACATAGACGCCGCTGTCCTCCAGAGAAAACTTAAAGTAGTTCTGTGAATCTATGGTAATTTCAGAAATATCAAATTGCGGATACAGTTCAGACAGATCGCGCGAAGCCATTATTTCGTCCAAGGGAGTATATGGAATTGGGATAGGGTCAAAATAACCTTCTCCAGGACATGCAGAATCATCTTGAACCTCTGAAGAAACAGTAGGGATCGGGGTGCTGTCCACGGTGCCGACAGGAGCAGTTGTTGAACTGCCTTGGACATTGGCAGGACCTCTGCAGGCTGTGGTCACGAAAAGCAGTGCAAAAAGTGGAAGAATCAATTTTTTCATGGATTTCTCCTTAGATGGCGTCGTCAATAAAAATATGATATAATTGTCCTCAAAGAAGCGGGAGGGCTGAAAAATGGCAGGAGAACAGCAGAGACACGACATAAACGACAGAGCGTGGGAAAAAATCAGGCCATACACCATAGGGGAAAAAGGGACGCGAGGCGGCAATGCCCGTGATACCCGGCAGTTTATCAATGGAGTATTCTGGATTCTTCGCACTGGAGCGCCTTGGCGGGACTTGCCGGAAACGTATGGAAACTGGAAGAATGTACACCGCCGGTTCTGCCGGTGGCGTGATAAGGGCATCTGGGAAAAAAACCTGGAAGCCCTGGTAGATGACACAGATTTTGAGTGGCTGATGATCGACGCCAGCCATGTCAAAGTACATCCCGACGCCGCCGGCGCACAGGGCGGGAATCAGGCAATGGGCCGCACAAAAGGGGGCTCAACACCAAGATACATTTGGCCGTGGATGCGCATGGTATGCCGGTGCGATTCTTTATCACTTCTGGTACCACAGCGGATTGCACAATTGCAGCGCAGCTGATTGAGGGTTTCCAGGCGGGATATCTTCTGGCCGACCGTGGTTATGATACAGACGCAATCATTCTCCAGGCGATGGAGCAAAACATGATTCCTGTCATTCCTCCAAAGAAAAATCGGAAACAATTGCGTGAATACGACGAACATCTCTACAAGCTTCGACATCTCGTTGAGAATGCTTTCCTGCTTCTCAAAAGATGGCGTGGCATTGCGACGCGCTACGCTAAAAATCTTGCTTCTTTCGTCGCCGCTGTCCAAATCCGACGTATTGCTATTTGGTTGTTCATTTATTGACGACACTATCTAGAACAACTCCCGATACTCCAGTTTCAGCAGTTCTTCCAGTAACTCTTTCTGCTCGTCGGTGAAGCCATATTCCTTTGCTATCTCCTGTGGCGTTTTCTCGACGGCGGTGATGGGGAGGATGACCTCCGTATCATTTTCTCTTTTAAGTGCTGTCTCCATAAAATTGGAAATCTGGTTCATGTCCTAGAAGACCTCCTGCAGGAGGGACAGGTTTTCCTCTGTCAGCCCATCCAGGCCGCTGGGGGATGCCGCTGCTAGTTCCTTCCGCGCCAGCGAAAAACAGGCAACACTGGATCATATCTCTGCGCTAGTGAAAGCAATTATTACCAAATAA
>JAAWCD010000050.1 GCA_022793095.1 Oscillospiraceae bacterium
ATGCGGCTGTTAGCCTCCCGGATGCGCTCCAGCTCCTGGTACTTCTCGCGGGTGGGGTACGCCTCCCAGTGGGCAGCGTCATAGTGGGGCGGGATGTCCTTGGCGATGTCGGCGATGAACGCCTGCTTGTTGCGGATGTCCCGGTTGAGGTTCTGGCGGGACTGGAAGTAAACGCCGCTCTCCGCCTGGATATCCGAGAGGACCTCCAGGATGTGCTTGGAGTAGTCCACGCCCTGGGGGATCTCCCCAAACTGCTCCTTGATCCAGTTCATGTCCCAGACGAAGTCGATCAGGGAAAGAATCACTCGGTTCTTCTCCTGGCGGCTGAGCTGGGTAAAGGCCACAGGGTTGAGCTGCAAGGGGGTGAAGATACCGGAGAGGAACTCCGCCGGGCGGGTCTGAAGCATACTGCCGTCCCGGACCTTGACCGTGTCCGCCTTGGTGGTCCGGGTCTTGCGGTCGATGGAGAGCCCGGTGTCCGTCTCGATGATGATCTCGCCCTCGTCCGCACCCTGGTGGATGATGTAGTCGCGGTCGGAGCGATTGGTCAGGGCGTAGCGGATGGCGTCCAACACAGAGGTCTTCCCGCTGCCCTTGGGCCCGGCCAGCTCCACCGAGCGCCCATCCAAGGCCGCCTCCCGAATGCCGAACAGGTTCTTGATGACAATTTTTGTGGTTTTCATTGCATTTTCCTTTCCGTCCTGCTATAATGCAGGTGTTCTTAATTGTTTTTGCCCCTTGGCCCGTCGGGTGGTGACGCACCCGGCGGGCCTTTGGCATCACATTAATCACTCTGTCCCAGAGAAATAGCAAGTTGATTCAGGCCATAAACTACACAAATAGTTGCACCTGATATTGGGTACTTTGGTCTTTGCCACCGTATTCCTTACAGGGCGATGTACACGTTGTTGCCGACGACTTCCTCGGCCAGCTGTTCCTCCAGGAACGCCTTGACGGTCTGCCGCGCCTTCAGCTTCCACATCCCGCCGTCGGCCTCCGTGAAGGTAATGCCGCGCTCGTTGACCCGGATCAGGAAGATGCTCTCCGGCTGCTCCACCTCCTGGAAGGTGCGGTAAGGCTTCAGGGTGATGATAGGCCGAATCTGCTCGTTGCTCTGGAGCGCCACACCCTTCTGCGTGGTGACGGTGGTGGCGATGCCATTGTCGTTGTAGACCACCTTGGCGCCGCAGCAGATGTCCGACAATAGCTTCAGGGCGTAGATGGTATCCGTCGTCTCCTGGAAGCGGGTCCGCATAGCGATCTGGGCCTCCTCAAAGCCCAGCTGCACCTTCTCGCCCCAGCCGGGGACATCGGTGGCCTTGGCCTCGTAGTACACCTGCCGGAAGAACCGGGCGTCGGGCTGAGGCTGACCGAAGCATCGGACGGTCAGGTGATCGGGGATCGTGATGTACAGCGGGGTCTCCGCCTTGGATGCCTCGGTGCGGACCAGCTTCACCAGGGCGTCCAGGCTGTGGAGCGGCAAGGTGTTCGGGTGGCTGATGATGGGCCGAATCTGCTGCGGGGCCTCCCCGGCGTAGACAACAAATGTCGCGCCGTCCTTTTCAACGATTTGGGGCTGGGTGGTCTCCTGGATGTGCTTAATGAACTCTTTCAACATGATTGGTTTTCCTCCTTACGCAAATTTGATGATCCGCAGGGTTGCGGGGGGTTCCTGCTCCTGCCCGTCCATACTGAACTGGCCGGGGATCTGCGGCGCCATTTCCGTCACGGTGTCCTCGTCCGAGGCGTACAGCATCGTGACGATCGGGTTGGTGGGGACCGGGGTAGATTTTGCGGTACAGCTGAGCATGATGTTTTGCCGGGTGTCATCCGGTTTCAGCGTGAGTGTGACCGTTATCTTGCGCGCTGCCGTGGCGGACGTGTTCGGGTCGAAAATGTTCTGCAACTGACGCGACACCTCATAGTCCACCCGCTCCATGATGGCCCCGCGGGCCATTTCCAGGCACGATTTCTGGTTTCTGGTGTCCATACGGTTCTCCTCCTTTCGTGCGGCTTTGTGTCCTCTGCTATGTAAATGCCAATCGTTGAATCGGCAAAGCAGACCTCTCAGGATGTGGCCATCTGCTCCAGCGCGGCTTCCAGTGCCTCCCGACACCTGGCGGCCTGAGCCTCATTGGTCTGGGCGATTCGGTCCAAAATCTCCCTCATCTCCCAATACTCCTTCTGTATGGATTTGAGGCGAACACCGAACTCGGCCACATTGGGATCGGCGGAGACCAGCTGCTTTTCCAGTGTCCGAATCCGCTCAACACCCTCGGCCTTGGCCCGCTCCACTGCGCCAGCGATTAGAGCGTCTTTTTCCTCCTGGGTGAGCTCCCGGACCTCCGGCTCTTTGGCCTTCAGGTCGGCCAGCTCCCTCTGCGTGGCCTCAAGGGCCTCCTCGGCGGCCTTGAGTTTCTCCTTGTCCTTCTCCGCCCTGGTCTTCGCCTTCTCCACCTCCTCCGTCATCTCAGCGATTGCGGCCTGCCGTGCGGCCTCCACCGCCGCTGTGTCCGCCTCGGAGGGGCGGTTGCGGAGCTCCTCCAGCTCCTGCGCCAGACGGGTGTGCTCCTCCTCGGCGGCCTGGACGGAGGTGTTGGCCTCGCTCAAAGCCTCCTGGAGCCGCTTGGCTTTCTCCTGCTGCTTTTCCAGCGCCTCCCGCGTCTCCCGTGCTTCCCTGCGGGCCTCGGTCGTCTCCACATCGGCGGCGGTAAGCTTAGCTTTGTAGACGTTGGCTTGGTCGGTGAGCTGCCCCTGAAGGTATGTATTTCTTTTTTCGAGCCGGTCAGCCTCGTCCCGGGCGGCAGCGGCCTTTTCCTCGGCCTGGTCCCTGGCCTTGAGGGCCTCGTTCAGCTCCCGGACACTCATGTGCTCCACATCGTTCTCGACGGCGAACCGCTCCCGCTCCTCCTCGTCCGGAATGGCCAGGAGGCGCAATGCCTGGGAATAGGTCAAATTCCCATACGTTTGGGATTTCGGGGTTCCGCCAAACAAACTCTGTTGGGCGTCTCCGTACTCACGGAACACCCGCATGAAATTCTGCGCAGTAGACGGCGCAAGCCCTATCTCGTCCTTTAGATACGCACCCCACCGACCATGCGGCAGTGCGGCCTTTGCCTCCTCCAGATACCGGCCGAGTTCAATTGCTTCTGACAGCATCATCCGGACATGGTATTGAAAAGCCATCTGGTGAGTTCTGATGTCCTGCGTTATCAGTTCTATGGGCCGTTGGGATACCTCCGCAGTCCCTACAGCGGCGGGCGGGCCGCCCACCCCAAAGTCCTGACTGAGGAGCTGGCCCTCAGTTACTTCCATTTCACTCATGCTGCTGCTCCTTTCTTCTTTGGCAATTGGGAATTACCCTTTTTCAGCCAGTCCAACCACGCCTTTTCAAATGCCATGACTTCCGGGGTGCGGTCACAGTTGCGCAGGCCCCGGTTCTGCCGGACAGTCTTCCTTTTCTCGTCAAATTCCAGAGTAAAGAAGGGCTTGTCCGGCGCCTCTGCCTTGCGGATGAACAATATGGCAGTCTTCCCGCTGGCGTGATCCTTGGCGTAACTTGCCACGCAGTGATGTAAATCCTTTCCCTCCTGGATCAGCTCCGCTTCGGTCCGGCAGGGCCGGATCAGAAGCCCGCCCCGTTGGAAAGACAGTGCCTCCAGCGCGGCCAGCCGCTCCTGGAATTTCTCCTTGCGCTCAGCCTGCTCTTTGGCCCGCTTCTCGGCCTCCTTCTTGTTCCGGATGGCCTCTCGCTCCGCAATCTGCCGCCGGTGGGAGGCGGCCAGGTCACGGGGCCAGCAAACCAGGTTGTCTGTAAGATCCCGCCCATCCTCTGCCGCCATGCGCCGGTAGTCCCGCAGGGTGCGCCAGTCCGACTTCTGCTTGTTGAGATATCGTATGGTTCGCCAGAAGTCAGCCCGCGGCGCCTCCTCCAGCACTAGGTTGATGTTGTATGCCGGCATGGTCTTCAGGAGTTTCATGTCTTCCGGCAATTTCATCGACAGGCCGGCCCCTTTTACCAGTCGATACCGCTCCAGGTCCTCTGCGTTCCAGCGCATCCGCCGCATGTGCCGGAATTCTTCTTTGTTGAGGCCCAGCATCTGCGCGGGGCGTTTTTCTTTCCAGTTGATGTCGGTCAATTTAGGAATACCGCCGCGGTCCATGCCGCTGCTCTTTTCCCGATCAATCAATTCCACCAGAAGATGGCCGCATCCTTGCACCAGTAGATTTTCCGCAGCGGGGCGCTTGCGCCATAATGCCAAATAGCTCACCAACCGTTTGCCACCTGCGTCCTGGTACAAATCCAGCTTGCAGTTTTCAGCCGTGGTCCCTTCCAGAATGGACTTGTCCCAGGGGTAGCAGATAGACACGGTACCGTACACATCGTTGAACGTCTTTCGCTGCGCCCATTCGTGAAAAAGGGAGATAGAGCCGCCCATGGTTTTCGTATAGCCCATCAGGCGCACAACTTTCTTTTCCTCCACCACCCAGGCACTGTAAGGGTCAGTGGTGTACCGGCTTTTCCCTGATTTTTCAATCCAGCGTTTTACCAGCCATTCGGTCAACACGAATCGGTCTTTGTGTCCCTCCACGGAAAGGCGGGACATCATGGTGATCCAGGCTCCTTTTTCAATCCCCCTTTGGGTGCTCCCAACGTGTACCACTTTTGCCTTACAACCACAAATGGGACACGTGGTAATGCTGCCGCTGATAACGCTTTCCGACATTTCCTGGTGATACCACCCAAACGGGGCCGGGGCATAGCAGGCGCTGCATCCTCCTGCGTCAATCTTTTCAGCGAAAAAGGTTTTTCCGCAATTGGTACATACCACCTCAACGGCAGAGCGCATCCGGTCTTCCAGCGGTTCATAGACCCGCCCAGCCTTATAAATCAGATACTCTTCTTGAAAAAGCTCCTGCTCCAAAGCCCATTGAACCAGGTCAACGGGCGGTGCCTTGGGCAGCAGCGGCTCATAATCGATCTGCTCCACGCTCTCTCGCCCCCTTACAGGAAGTCCGACAGGTCAATCATCTTTTTAGCCGGAGCGGGGGGAGCGGCGGGTTTGACTTCATCGGGGCGGGGCAGGCCGTAAAACTCCCGCAGGATATTCTCCGCCTCCGCCGGGGTAACGCAGGAAAAGTTCCCGGTTTTGTGCTTATCCGCAAAAGCCTTGATCTTCTTCTCGGCCTCAGTGATGCTCATGGCTTCGTTCTCCAAGTCCTGGGCAATGAGCTCCGCGCTCTTGGGTTCCATGCGGCAAATGTCCTTCAGCTGCTCCCCTACCATCCACTGGGGAGATCGAGGCTTGACCTTGGCCTGCTGGGCCTCCAGCTTGCGCTTAGCCTGCTCGTACCATTCGTTCATGGCTTGACATTCCTTCCTTAACCCTCTATACTGAAGGTGTACTTAGATTTGGTCTTCTGGCCCGCCGTCCTCGATGTTCGCACCATCGGGGGCGGTTTCTTTTGAGCGGCGCTTCCGGGGCCCAACCTGTGTCCGGCGACGCTGGGCTTCCTCTGGGTTCCAGCCGCAGCGAGAGCAGGCGGACCTGTCATCACAGTTCACGTTCGGAGTGAATTTGCAAGGGTATTTCACGACAATCACCTCAGCTTTTTCCCGCAGCGGTGGCAGAAGGAGTGGTTGGGCGAAACCCGGCGGTTGCAGTCCGGGCAGTGCCACACGCCGTCCTTCAAAAAGGGCTTGCCGGCCACCATGTGTTTATTGCGGAGGGTCTTGTACTGTTTGGCCTGGAGCCGGTAGTCGTGGAGGATGTCCAGCGCCTCCTCCGTGTTTCTTGCGCCATCTTCGGAGAGGGCGAAAAGGATATTGACTGCCGCTTGGCAGATGCCTTTTCCCTTGCTGTCAGCGGTCCCCTGAAGGTTGCCCAGACCGGTGATGAGCTCATCCATCGTGAGAGACTTCATCGTATCAGGCATCCGCTTTCCCCTCCATCTTGATCTCGCACTTGATGGCGTTGCGCCGGTAGTCGCTGATCATCTCCGGCATCATGACCGCAAGGGCAAGCGGCGAGAGGCCGATAGTCTGGCAAATCTGATTGGTCAGGGCCGTCCAGTTGAAGATGATGTCCGTCCGAGTCCCAGAGATCTCCACGTTAGACTGTTCGCCAGCAGTCCTGATTAAGAGGGTGCCACCTCTAATGTTTTTATCCATTCTTTAGTCCCGTCCTTTCTGCCCACCGCTCCGCCGCGGCCAGCACGGTCCGGGCATAGTCCCGGCTTCCGTTGTCCTGGCCCCAGCGGTAGGCGGTCAGGGCGGATTCGGCGTTGCCGTACTCCCCAAGGAGATGCCCCAGCAGCCACACGCCGCACACAATGTTTCCAGCAGGGGCGGCGGGGTCCGCGCCGGTCTCTTCGGACAGCCAGGCGTGATTGCTTGTCCGGATCTGGAACAGGCCCACATCCCGCCCGTCCGCGCCGACAGCCTCCAGGTCGAAGCCGCTTTCCGTCTCGATGACGGCCAGGGCCAGCGCATAGGGTACGCCGTACTGCTCACAGGCCGTGCGGAGGATGTCCTGATACAGGTAGTCCAGAGGGATTTCATCGCTGTAATAGCCCTGTTCCAGCAGTGCGGCCTCAATCAGCGCGTCCTCGTTAGAAGCTTCCGACGGTTCGGGAAGAGGCGCAGTCACCTGAATGATTGGTATTGGGTCCGCCGGAACTGCGACCACTAAATCCGCCGGAGGCCGCTTCAGCCAATCCGGAGTGATGGCTTGAGAAATCGGCGTCGCCCAGGCTTCCGCCGTGACGGCGATCACCAGCCAGCCGCTCAGAAGCACAGCGGCTTTAATGGTCTCCCTCCGGGCCCGGCTGAGGACCTCGTACTGGACGCCGTACCGCCGGCGTCCGCATGCCGCACAGGTGATTTTCTCCGCCCGGAATTCCAGGGGCTTCAGCACTTTGCCCCGACTCGCCAGTTCCATGGCGCAGGGCTTGCATAGGGTCTGTTTCATAACAGCACACTCCTTATATGTATACTTATGGTTCCTTTCCGCCGACGGTGACAGTCATCATGCCGGTTATGGGGTCATCTGAGATGACCCGCTCGACCACGTTCAGTCCGTACACCTCCATGCACCTGGAGTCCCGGAGCCATCGCACTGGCCCAACGGTCGCTGCCTCACACTCGTGTGGGCCGAGGCGGTGCATGATGGACAGCCAGGTGTCAGGTGGAAGGATGTCGAAAAGGGCGGAGAGAGTGACGCTCTTCTGCGCCAGTGAATGTTTCATCTCCCTCTTCTCGCTCGCTGGCCTTTGGCGTACCTGCCGCCGCTCTGCTGTCAGGCCCACCGCCGCCGCTTGATAGTTTTCATTTCCGGCCGGGCCTGGTGGGTGGCCCGCGCCAGGTATTCGGCGATGGCCTCATCGGTGATCCAGACCTTGCTGCCGGGTTTCCGTTGTATGTAGGCCAGCCGACCGGTGGTGCGCTCAAGGTCCAGCGTGGGCAACGACATCCCCAGCATGGCCGCCGCCTCTTTTCGGGTCAAAAGCGTCATAAGATTTCCTCCTTGTCAGCCAGCAGGAGGATGTGTTATAATCCAACTGTGGCCTTTTGTTGGTTTTCATTGGGTCGCTTGCCCTGTCAGGTGTTCGCTGCACTTGGCAGGGCATTTTTGTTGTGCTTGTGTTTCACGCCATCCTCCAATATAATTCCAGTACAGGCCCCCGCCAGGGCCGAGTACATGGAAAGGAGGGACTTTCCTTGGATCACGCTGTTGAAGCCTCCGCAAAAACCATCCTGATTAACAAATCGTAAACACCCGGTAGAGCACTTTCGCAATCTCCGGCAGAGCCGCAATCTCTGCCGGGGTTGCTTTTTTGTCTTCTGTCACACGATGTACAAACCGAACCAGGTCTTCTGTTACCGATGCCAGCTGCTCCCCCGTTGGGCTGAATACTGGCCTGGGTTCTCCGAGTCCCTGCATCGTTGTTTCACCTCCTTTCGCACCAGAATACTTGCCTCATGCGCTGTTCTGCTTGGTACCCAAGCCAAGAAGGTAGTCCGTACTGACACCAAAGATGATGGACAGCGCGACAATTTTACTGGCAGGGATTTCTGTCCGCCCACTTTGCCAATTCTTGATTGTGCAAGTACTGACACCGATAGCAGAGGCCAGGGCCGCTTTTGTCATGCCGGTCCTTGCCCGTTCAGCTTCAATATTCGGGTATGTCATAAGGCGTGCGCCTCCTTTCTGTTTACTCGATTCGGGTAATCACACTCGTATAATATACCCGACACGGATAAAAGTCAAGGGGCAATCAAAAAAAATTTATTCATTTCGGGTAAAATCTTATTGCCATTCTCCCTGTGATGTGTTACAATCACTTTTATCAAAGCGGGAGGGTTGTTTTTATGGACTATGACCTGATGCGTAAGCGACTTGTTGAAGCGAGGGAGCATATTGGATACAACCGCAAAGAGTTTGCGGAAAAAGTCAACATTCCATATCGAACAATCACAAATTATGAAAATGGTTCTCGAGAAGCGGGGAGCGATTATCTTACAACGGTTGCAACTATATGCGGTGTAACAACCGATTGGCTTCTGGGGGTATCTGATATAAAAAATCCCCCCAGCATGACCGAAGCCACGCTGGGGGAAAGTGATCATATCTCGTTGGAGGGATCTAACGATTTACTGGTTGCCCTCGGCCTGATCAAACAGGGACAGCAGCTCTCTGATGATGATCTGGCGTTTCTCACACACATCATCGGTCTGCTGGAGGCATGGTTTGACAAGACCCGCTAACACGTTGTAGATTTGGCGAGAATGGCCGCAAGAATTAAGCAGGGCGTTAAACTTCTCATTGTTGTTCATGAGGTTTCCTTTCCGCCCTGGCGCCAAGGCTATGTATTTGCGCGGTGCCAATATATCACAATTTCTTGCCGATTACCATCGTAAGGTGTCGAAAAAAGGAAAATCGAAGCAGGCCAAAATCCCAAACGTTTGGGAATTTAGGCAATAATACCCGCCTTGGCTCTGCTGGGACGGGAAATTAAAAAGGAGTGTTGTAATTATGGTAAAACAAGAAAAGTCCTCAAACCCGAAAAAACCACTTTATAAAAAGTGGTGGTTTTGGGTAATCATTTTGGCCGTGATCGGCGCTGTTGGCGGCGGCTTGTCTGGCGGTGGGGATACCTCGGGCCCTCCAACAACAAGCCAACAGGAGCCGCAAGCCCCAACGTCTTCACCAGAGCCGTCCGAAACGCCCGGGGAGGCCCCCGATGAAGATACATCGGATCCGGAAATTGAGAATTCGGAATCTTCTGGAACGACAGAAGCCGACGCCAGAGATGCACTTGATGATGCTCTTGGCAGCACAACTTTTTATGAGAACGTTAGAAATGATGTAACTGGAAAATGGCGGGCACTTGTATTTTATTCCTCCGAGAATATTGTAGACCATGCGGTTGAATACTACAACGCCTATTTTTCCTCCGACGATGAGATACATATTGCCGTTAATCTCGGTTTGAAGACTACTAGTGTTATGAATGCGGCAGACGGATATATATATATCAATGTTCATGAATACATTGATGGCGAGGAGCATGATGCAAAAGTGCTTGGAGGCGGTGAATTGTTGAAATCTTATATAGTAAATCTTGAAACCGGTGAAACCGAGGATTTGTCCGCTGAAGAATAGTGATAAAAGAAACCGCCCCCGGCGCTTCCAACACCGAGGGCGGCGAGTGAAACAATACCGGGACAGGCCCGATAATCGCTCCTGACATAGTGATTATACCACCTGTCCCTGGGTTATTGCAACCATTTTTGAAGGGACAGGTGATTTTTTATGAAAAAAACGCAGGCTTGCCCGCTTCTGCTGCAATAAAGGATTGGTCTGCAAAATTTTGTGAAATTCCTTTTTTTCTGTTTTGGGAAAAAACGAAGGGGGGCGTTCTCATGGCTCGACAAAAAAAGCCTACCTATGAATTCATAGCCAGCCGAGGCGAGTACAGAAAGCGGCTTAAAGGGCCCAACGGGAACCGCATTTCCATCTACGCCAAGACCCCGGAAGAACTGACAGTAAAAATTGCCGCCGTCCAACGGGAAATTGAGGAGGAGGTTTACCACCGAGAGAACCCCACCGTGAAGGAGTACGCTGAGAAGTGGCTCACTATGCACGGCTCCCACATCCGCACGACCACCTTGGTGGACTACACCTCCAAGGTCAAAATTTATGTGATTGAACCGCTGGGGGATAAGTACATGGCCGAGGTCACCCCGGACGATGTAAAGATGGCCATCAACAAAGCCGCCCAACAGTCTGCCTCCATCTACCGCAGCGTCCAAATGCTTTACAAGATGATCTTCGGCTCGGCCTTGGAGAGCCGCATTATAGATGAGTCGCCGTGTAAGAACCTGAACCCCAGAGGCGGCAAGACCCCGAAGGAGAAGACGGCTCTCACCGAGACCCAGGTTACCACTCTCTTGGATGCGGTTCGCGGCCTGCCCCCGTACCCTTTCATCATGCTTTGTCTCTACTCTGGCCTGCGCCGGGAGGAGGCTCTCGCCCTTCAGTGGGACAGCGTATTCCTTGATGGGGACGCCCCTCACATCATCGTCTGCCGGGCCTGGCACACGGAGCACAACAGGCCGGTCATCCTGACCGACCTAAAGACGAAGGCGGCAAAGCGGACGATCCCGATCCCGCCGCAGCTGGTGGAATGTTTGAAATCCGTCAAAGAGAATTCGGTCTCGGACTTCGTAATTGCCAACCGGGACGGGGGAGCCCTCTCGGAAACACAGTGGCGCCGGGTGTGGGGCTATGTGCGAACCCGCACCGTCAGGGAGCGGACTTATTACCGATACGTTAATGGCCAGAAGATTCCCCACACCGTGACCCCCGTCCTGGGAGAGCGGGCAGCCCACAACAACAGCGTGGTGTACAGCATCAACTTTGAGGTGACCCCCCATCAGCTCCGGCACACCTACATCACGAACCTGCTCCTGGCCGGTGTCGACGTCAAGACCGTGCAGGTGCTGGCAGGCCACGAACACGCCAAGATCACGCTGGACATCTACACGCATCTGACCTACAACCAGCCGAAGGATCTGATCTCGAAGGTCAACCAGGCATTTGCGAACAATCCAAAATAGTGTTTTTGGGGTGCATATCGGGGTGCATCGGAAATCAAAAACCGTGTAGCCATTAAAAATACAGGGTTTTTCTGGACGGAGCGCAAGAAGTACGGCCTCAAGGCCGCCCGCCGCGCGCCTCAGTTCTCCAAGCGCTGATATTGCAGCAGCAAAGCCCACGGTATCCCGTTCGGGGTCCCGTGGGCTTTTTTCGTCTTCTTATTGGAACATCTAATCAATTAAACAGCAGCTGGTAAATGTAATGGTTTTGGGCCCATAATAATACCCCAGTCCGGACGCCTCGCAAACCTGGGATACATAGAGCCCGTAAGCCTCCATGGACGGAATGGCCCGTTCCGGGAAGCGGCAGGGTTCAGGATAGGCACAGGTTTCGCAGATGGTGCAGGCTCCCGCCGCCAGGGGCAGGCAAACAGGGGCCTCCGCCCGCACCAGATCCACCAACGTAAAGAAGTATGCCTTGTGCCGCTCCTCCGTTTTTTTGATGGAGTCCATATCAAAGTCGTCCTCCAGCGCTCCGGTGGTTTGAACCAGAATGCCCCGGTGGAAGACGGCGGCCCGCCGGGCCGCCTCCTCCAGCGTGCCGCAGCCCGGCGGGCACATCCAATTGCGGCCATAGGAGTGGCACAGGTCGGACGCGCACATCTCCCGAACGTCCTCTCGAAAATGCAGCGAGGAGAGATTCAGCTCTCCCACGTGGGAAAAGCCCACCTCCCGCGCCGCGTCAAGCCACTCCTCTGTTGTACGCATGTCAACGCTCCTTTCCTGCTGCATGGGCAATCAGCTCCACCACAGGAGCCAGAGCGGGCGCGTCCCAATCCGCCAGGGATCCGGCCTCCGCCTTGACCCGCAGCGCCGGATCCAGGGGAAGAGCCGCCTTCAGGCAGGCGGGAGGCAGCTCATACTGGTCCGCAGAGACAGGGACAGCGGCTTCCCCTTTATTCTCAATATAAGCCACAGGCTTGTTCATCAGCATAGAACACAGGTGAATGGTCCGCTGAGTGGCCACCCAGGAAAGGGAGCCGGGCTCTGTGACGATGATGGAGCCATCCACCGGGAAGGCAGTGTACAGGTTCAGCGGCACGTCGGCGGCGCCCGAGGGCATATCCAGCAGCATCACGTCCAGTTCGCCCCAACGGGTGCCTGTGTACAGGTAGTTGACCACATTAAAGGTGTCGATGCCCGCCCACAGAACGGGCTCAGAACGGTCGGCGGCGATGAGGTTCATGCTGATGACCTCAATGCCCTCCGGAGTGACCACCGGGGACATGACCTCGTTTTCGCTCATAACCCGGTCGTGGAGCCCCATGAGCTGAGGGATGGTGGAGCAGGGCAGGTCGCAGTCCAGCACGCCCACCCGCAGGCCCTTCCGTGTCAGGGCGTAAGCCAGCAGAACGGTAACCGTGGATTTGCCGGTTCCGCCCTTGCCGCCCGTGATGGTGTACAGCTTTTTGGCGAAGACCGGAAGTTTGTCGTCGCAGCCGCTCTCACAGCTGGAGCACTGCCCATGACAGCCCTCGTCAAAGGTCTCTTCAATCTGGGCGTTGATCTCGTCGTACATATCAGGGGTGATATCCTTCCAGGAGCTGGGGTCCGTGATAAAATTTTTGCCGCTCATTTGTGATTCTCCTTTGTACAGGTGTTTCTTTCTTCCGTCTATTTTACCACAATTCAACGGGAGAAGAAAGGGCGGATTTTGTGAGGGTAAAAATTGCAGCCCCCCAATCACCAAGCTTAAAGTTCTTTTTGCTTCTTTTTCTTTCAAGAAAAAGAAGAGAAACCCCCGGCGCTTTCGCGCCGGGGGCAGCTTTTCACTCTTTCTCAGCCATTCACAATCGCCGCGGTATCCATGGCGATCATCAATTCCTCGTTGGTGGGAATCACCAGGGTGCGGACGGTAGCGCCCTCGGCGGAGACGTCAATCTCCTTGCCGCGGCAGTCGTTCTTCTCCGCGTCCACCTTGACGCCCATGAATTCCAGACCAGAGGTCATGCGAAGCCGCATGGCGGCGGAATTCTCGCCCACGCCAGCGGTAAAGATAATGGCGTCCACGCCGCCCATGGCCGCGGCATAGCAGCCAATCAGCTTCTTCACGCCGTATTCAAAGGCGTCGATGGCCAGCTGGGCCCGGTCATTGCCCTCTTTGGCGGCGGATTCCAGATCCCGGAAGTCAGAGGATACTCCGGAAACACCCAGCACGCCGGACTTCTTATTCAGCACGCTGACCATTTCCGTGATATTCATGTTGTACTTGTTCATCAGATACTCCAGGATGCCCGCGTCCAGATCGCCGGAGCGGGTGCCCATGGGCAGACCGGCCAGCGGCGTGAAGCCCATGGAGGTGTCCACACTCTTGCCGCCGTCAATGGCGGTGATGGAGGAACCGTTGCCCAGGTGGCAGGAAATCAGCTTCAAGGACTCGGCGGGCTTGCCCAGCATGGCGGCGGCCCGGCCTGCCACATACTTGTGGGAGGTGCCGTGGAAGCCGTAGCGGCGAACCTTGTCGTTCTCATAGTACTCGTAGGGGAGCGCGTAGGTAAAAGCCTTGGAGGGCATGGTCTGATGGAAAGCGGTGTCAAACACGGCCACCTGGGGCACATCCTTGCCCATCACGGTCTCACAGGCCTTGATGCCGGTGATGTTGGCGGGATTGTGCAGAGGCGCCAGAGGGATGCACGCCTCAATCGCGGCCATAACCTTATCGTCGATGCGGACGGAGCTGGCGAAGGACTCGCCGCCGTGGACCACCCGGTGACCCACCGCGTCAATTTCCTTCATGCTGGCAATCACGCCGTTCTTGGAGTCCACCAGCGCGTTCAGCACGGTCTGAATGGCCTCAGAATGGGTAGGCATGGCCACGTCAGCGGCGTCGATGGTGTCCTTGCCGGGGGCTTTGTAGGTGAATTTGCCGTCGATGCCGATGCGCTCGCACAGGCCCTTGGCCAGCACCTCCTGGGTGTCGGGATTCAGCAGCTGATACTTCAGGGAGGAGCTGCCGGCGTTGATGACAAGTACGTTCATGGGAATCGTCTCCTTTATAAAAATTTCAGGAAAGGCTTGCGATTGGTCAAATGACCCGATACAATTATCATACTCATTGTAAATCAGATTTTCAAGAGGGACAACCACTTTTCCTTCAAAAATTTGGCGAGTTTTTGACAGAAATCCTGCATGGAATTGGGTACTTTGACCGGAAGGCGGAAAATAGTATGAAAACAGCGGGAATTATTGCGGAATACAACCCGTTTCACAGCGGCCACCAGTTCCACCTGGCCCAGACCAAGGAGCGGCTGGGCCCTCAGGGAGCTGTTGTCTGTGTCATGAGCGGAAACTGGGTTCAGCGGGGCGGGGCCGCGCTGCTGTCCAAGCAGGCCCGGACCGCTATGGCCCTTCGGGGTGGGGCTGACCTGGTGCTGGAGCTGCCCACCCTGTGGGCAGCGGCCTCGGCGGAGCGGTTCGCCCGGGGCGGCGTGGAGCTGCTCCACGCCGCTGGGGTGATAGATGTACTCTCCTTCGGCAGTGAGGACGGAGTGTTGGACCATCTGCGGACGGTGGCGGACTGTCTGGACACGCCGGCTTGTCAGGCGGAGCTCCGGCGGCGGGCAGATGGAGGCATGCCCTTTGCCGCGGCCCGGCGGGCGGCGGTACGGGCGCTGCTGGGCCCGGAGGCGGACTGCTTGGACCAGCCCAACAACAATCTGGGGGTGGAATACCTGCGGGCGCTCAGGGCGTTGCAGAGCCGGATTACGCCCATGACCATTCCACGGCAGGGAGCTGGGCACCACGCGGCGGAGTCCAGCGGGGGCACGGCCTCCGCCTCCGCCCTGCGGCGTTGGATTGAGGCTGGGGACTGGAACCGGGCGGAAGGGTTTCTGTCGGAAACGGACAAGCTTTTGCTGGCGGAGGAGCAGGCGGCGGGCCGGGCGCCCGCCAGCCTGGAGCGCTGTGAGCGGGCGGTGCTGGCCCGGCTGCGGACGATGGCGGCCGGGGACTGGGCGGCGCTGCCGGACAGCGGTGGGGAAGAGGGGCTTCCTCACCGGCTGGTCCGGGCCGCTGGCGAAGCCCGGACGATAGAGGAATTCTGGCGTCTGGCCAAGACCCGGCGGTATGCCCATGCCCGGCTGCGGCGGCTGACCCTGTGGGCGTTCCTAGGGCTCAGGGCTGTGGAGCTGCCAGAGCATGTGCCCTATCTGCGGGTGCTTGGCTTTGGGGAACGGGGAAAAGCGCTCCTGCGGGAGATGAAGGAGCGGGCGGCGCTGCCTGTTCTGGTAAAGCCCGCCCACGCCCGGCGGCTGGACGAGGCGGGACAGCGGGTGTTCTCACTGGAGGTGGGATGGACAGACTTGTATGGATTATGCCAGCCTGCCGTGCCTCCCTGCGGCGAGGAATGGCGGCGGGGGCCGGTGGTTTTGTGATGGTGCGGATGTTCAAAGGCCAAAGGTCTTTTTGATAAAAGCCAAACAAATCACTATTTATATGGATGAAAGCGAGATGGAGCAAATGGCGCGGGTCCACCTGTATCAATACAAAGGGGTGCTGCGGGAAAAACAGGACAAATGCAGAGCTGCCACGCCGCTGGATAAAGCTGGAATTTGGTTGGATTTCAATGAATTCTGTGCTGTTGATGAAGAAAATGAAGCACCTATCTATTTATTTTCACAAGCAGATATTGCAAATGATTCCGATGGAAATGATGTTGAGCTGTACAACGGGATGAGTGTATCCGTATTCGACGGTGATCTCGATACATCGAATATGCCGGATGCCATATTAGCGGACGGTATCGTGATAAGAAACGTTCCTGAACAATATCCAACGGTAAAATGGCTGATAAGGCTGGAAAAACATAAAGTGCGCTATGAGAGCCTGTTCAAAATCTCCTGACACACCGTCTGAACCGGCCTTTTTCCGTCCAGCTGCGTCAAACATGCTCGGAATACATCCAGTATTCCTGCGCTTTTTTCCTTGCCGGACGAAAAAATTCCGGCCCATCCAGCGCACC
>JAAWCD010000126.1 GCA_022793095.1 Oscillospiraceae bacterium
GCTGATTTCGTCATTCTGACGAAATCAGTCGCCTGCGGGCGGGTGACTGCACGCGAAAGCGGGGGCTTCTGATTTAAGGTGGCTTCGCCCGAAATCATCCAACTTGCCACTGGCAAGTTGGACCCCCTTTCACACTATCCCCCCCACTCAAAGCCCTGGCAGTTTTGTCTTCCTATTTCTAATTTCCTCTTTTTCGACAAGCTGACGGCCGCCGCCGGAATATCCGGCGGCGGCCGTTTTCATCATTCTTTCACATACTTTTTCAGCTGCCGCACCACTTCCTGGATATCAATGGGCTTGGCCACATGGGCGTCCATGCCGCAGTCCAGACAGCGCTTGATGTCCTCTGCGAAGGCGTCCGCCGTCATGGCGATGATGGGGACGGAAGCCGCGTCCGCCCGGTCCAGAGCCCGGATAGCCTCTGTGGCCTGATAGCCGGTCATCACCGGCATCCGAATATCCATCAGAACCGCCTTGTAGTATCCCACCGGCGACTGCTGGAATTTCTCCAGGCAGAGCTGTCCATTTTCCGCCCAATCCAGCTCCAGGCCCAGGCCGGTAAGCAGCTCGTTGGCAATCTCCCAGTTGAGCTCGTTGTCCTCCGCCAGGAGGACCCGCCAGCCGTCAAAACCGGTCTCCTGCTCCTCTGGTGCACGCAAGAGCTCACTCATGCCGGCAAAGGGCTTCAGACCGTAAAACAGGGTGGACTTGAACAGAGGCTTGGAAATGAAGCCGTTTACGCCCACGCTGCGGGCGTCGTCCTCGATCTCGCTCCAGTCGTAGGCGGAGATGAGCAGGATGGAAACATCCTCGTGCTGGACCTTCCGGATGCGCCGGGCGGTTTCAATGCCGTCAATCCCCGGAAGCTTCCAGTCCAGAAGAATAATCTGGTAGTTGTCGTGCTTCTTGCACTGTTCCTCCACCATCTTGAGGGCGCTTTCGCCGTCCAGCGTCCATTCCGCCTGGATGCCGATTTCCTTCAGTGACGCCACGGCGCTTTGGCAGAGCTGTTCATCGTCGTCCACCACCAGCATGTGCCAGCTGGGAAGAACCATGTCCGCTTCCTGCTCCATCGCCTTTTCCAGGTCCAGAATCACATGGAATTCCGTTCCCTTACCCAGGGCGCTGTTGAGCTGGATTTCGCCGCCCATGGTGTCCACAATGTACTTGGTGATGGCCATGCCAAGCCCGGTGCCCTCGGTTTTGTGGACCCGGGTGCTGTCCTCACGGGAGAAAGATTCAAAAATCTTTTCCTGGAAATCCTCCGCCATGCCGATGCCGCTGTCCTTGACCCGCAGGTGGACGCGGATCCACTCCTCCCCCTTGGGAGAGCCTTCCTCATAGAGGGTAACCTGAATGACGCCATCTTCCGGTGTAAACTTAATGGCATTGGACAGCAGGTTTAACAGCACCTGATTCAGCCGCACGCTGTCACAGCAGACATTTTCCACGGAAATGTCCCGGATAATCACATCAAACCGCTGCTGCTTCGCTTTAACCTGAGGCTGGACGATGCTCACAATGCTGTCCATCACCTCACGCAGGGAAACCAGGTCCATATTCAGGGTCATTTTGCCGCTCTCGATCTTGGACATGTCCAGCACGTCGTTGATAAGACCCAGCAGATGCTTGCTGGAAAGGGCGATTTTTTTCAGGCAGTTCTGCACCTGCTGATGGTTGTCGCTGTTGGCAATGGCAATGGCGGTCATGCCCACAATGGCGTTCATGGGCGTCCGGATATCGTGGCTCATGTTGGAGAGAAATTCTCCCTTGGCCTTGTTGGCCTTTTCCGCCACCCGCCGGGCCTCATCCAGGTCCCGAATCTGCTGGCGGGTCAGCTTGAAGTATCTGGAGAAAATCAAAAGCAGCGTCAGCAGCACAGCGCCGCAGCCCAGAATGGCGATACAGGCCCATTCCCTGCTCAGCCTGGACACCTCGCTGTTGAGCTCGCCGTAGGGCATAACCGTTACCAGATACCATTCGGAGTAATCCAGCTTGGTGCAGTAGAGGTGCCGCCGGTCCAGGCTGCCGGCTTCCAGCACGGCGGAATAGTCCTCCCCCGCGGCCATGGCGGCCTGAAGATCTGCCACATACTTTTCCGCCTGCTCGCCGTCCACATCGTCAAAAATGGCCCGAATCCGGTCAAAGTAATTCTCCCGGAAGGCGCTGCCGCTCCGGATGACAAAGCTGCCGTCCTTTCGGATGATGTGGGAATAGACCAGGGCGTCCTCCTCGTCCAGGGAGAGGGTTTGACTGATGTAGGAGGCGGGAAGCCCCGCCACCAGGGCAATGCTGTCCTCACCGTCCGGCAGGCAGTAATTGGCGGCGGACCCCATCAGGACAATCTTTCTTCCGTCTCGGTCCGTGCCGACCGCTACCTTTCGTTCCCGGTTGTACATGGAGTCGATGAAGGGATCCGGGTCAATCAAGCTGACCTGATCGCCGTAGATCATCTCAAAATTGCCCTCTGCAGTGAGCAAAGCCAAATAATCAAACCCCCGGGCGTGAGCGCTGAACGCCAGATTCTCCGACAGCTCCTCATGGCTGGCGCTTCCCGGCGGGATGGTTTCCACCAGGGCGCTCATCTGAGACAGGCGAAGCTCGATCGTTGTGGAGAAGTGCATGGCGATCTGCTCGCTCATGCCAGTCATATAGATGGTTCCCACCTGACTGATGGTGGCTTTGCTCTGCCGCTGCATAAAAATCAGGAGAAAGGAGAACACGGAGACGCAAAGTACTGCCACAACCGCAAGACTCAAAGCCAAAAACCGGGTGGTTTTGTTTTTCATCCTGCCAGCCCCTCCTGGAATGTTCGGATCACCTCGGTTGTCTGCTGGTAATCTGTCCCGACCTGCTCGGCCAGGGCCGGCGCCTCCGGCGTAAAGCCGTTCCGCAGCGCCTCGCTGAGCTGGCTGCTGGATTGGTACAGCCGGTCGAAGCCTAGATTCTGACAAACACCCTTGATGGTGTGGGCGGCCCGGAAGGCCTCCTCGTAGTTTTCTTCTTTCATGGATTGGAGCAGCAGGTCATAGCTGCCGTCGTTCAGGAATTTGAGCACAAATTTCTGAATCATTTTCTCGCTTCGCATCCGGCCGAGCACACCCTCATAATCTCCGCCCATTGCGGCGTAACATTCCTGCAGCGTCATAGTTTGCTCCTCCTTTTTATTCTGTTTCCGCCGTCTCTGCCTCGCTGCCGTCGATGGGCGAGATGACGGAAAGCATTTTGTTCATGGTGTTGTCATAGAAACGGTACTGTCCCCGTCCGGACCGCTTCACGGTGTAGAGGGCCTGGTCGGCGGCGTGGAACAGCTCCTCATAGTCCACGCCCACCAGCTCGGTTCTCGCCACGCCCATGCTGATGGAAATGGTGAAATCCTCGTACTGACCCAGCAGAGATTTATAAATCCGGTCGATGACAGCCAGGGCGTCTGTCCGGCATTCCAGGAAGATGAGAAATTCATCGCCGCCCACCCGGGCCACGATATCGCCGCTTCGGACACTGTGCCGCAGCCGGTCGGCCATGTATTTCAAGACGCTGTCTCCAAACATGTGCCCATAGGTGTCATTGGCGCTCTTGAAGTAGTCCAGATCCAGAATGGCAAGGGCGAAGTGCTCCGTTGGCGTCTCCTCCAGCCGCTTCAGAATGGCGGCTTTGGCGTAGGCGTGATTGAGCAGTCCGGTCAGGGTGTCGTGGGAGGCCATTCGCTCCAGGGCGTCCAGCTTCATCCGGGAGTCGTGAACGTCAAGAACTTTGCCAATGGCGCCGGTAAACTGAGGAGGCTCGTCCGCGGACCAGGTGGCACGGGCGACAATCCGGTGCCACCGTTCTTCCCCATTGACCTTGAGCTGGGTGTTGAACGTCACCACCGGTTTTTCCGGGGTGGAACGGCGCAGGGCCTCCGACAGCCCTGTGAGCCCGTCGTCGCAGAACATCTCCAGCACCTTTTTGTCCTCCAGGGGGTCCATGACAATCTCCGGGAGCCCCAGCTTCTCCGCGCCCCAGGCGGACAGAGTAACCATGGCAGGGGAGCAGGTGTATTCAAACTGAATCTCCTGGGTCATGGCCGCGAAGAAATTGTACTTCATCCGCTCATGCTCCAGCAGGCGCAGGGTGCGCTCGGAAGCGGTCAGCTCGTCATGGCGGAGGAGGTCCAAGGTAAAGCTCCGCATTTCCCGTTCCTCGGACTTGACAGGGTTGACGTCGTTGAGCTCTGTCGCGATGCGGTCGGAAATTTCCCGCAGGCAGTCCATGAGGAGGGGGTTAAAGGTGCCGCACTGCCCGTCCAGAATCATTTCGATGGCCTTTTCGTGGGTAAAGGCGGGCTTGTAGCACCGCACGCTGGTCAGCGCGTCGTACACGTCGGCCAAGGCGACGACCTGAGCGCTGATGGGAATTTCATCCCCCTTGAGTCCGTCAGGATAACCCCGCCCATCGTACCGCTCATGATGCCACCGGCAGATCTGATAGGTGATCTTAATCAGGGGCTCGCTCTGATGGAAGGGCAGATCCTCCAGGAGCTTCGCGCCGGCGGTGGTGTGGCTTTTCATAATCTGGAATTCCTCATCGGTCAGCTTTCCGGGCTTGTTGAGGATATCTTCCGGAATGGCGATTTTTCCGATGTCGTGGAGGGCGGAGGCGGTGCTGATGATGGAGATGTCCGCGGGCGATATCTGATATTGGCTGGTTTTCTGAATCAGATGCTGAAGGACCATTTCGGTCAATGTACGGACGTGGAGCACGTGCATGCCGCTCTCGCCGTTTCGGAATTCCACGATATGGCTGAGAATGTCCACCATCAGGGTGCTGTTCCGCTCTTTCTCATAGATCTGATCTTCCACCAGGCCAATCAGCTTTTTCTGTTTGGCATACAAAAGGATGGTATTGATGACCCGGCGGTGAACGATCAGCGCGTCAAAGGGGCGGCTGATAAAATCGGTAATACCCTGTTCATAAGCCCGTTCCACGTGGGCGGGCGCGCTCTCCGCGGAAATCATGATGACCGGGATATCCTCGATCCAGTGGCGCTGATTCATGACATTCAGCACGCCGAAGCCGTCCATCTCGGGCATGACGATATCCAAGAGAACAAGTGAGATTTCCGCGCCGAGCTTTTGCAGGATGGACACAGCCTCGACGCCGTTTTCGGCCTCAATGATCTCATACTCGTCCTCCAGCATATCGGCCAGGATGGACCGGTTCATCTCGGAGTCGTCAGCAACCAGTATTTTCTGTTTTCTCTTCTGTTTTTGTTCCTTATAAATATGAATCACGCCCTCAATCAGTCTGGTATGGGTGCATCGTTCCAGGGGACGCGATGCGGGACACGAAACCTTATGCCAGGTCATATACCGGCAAATACAGATAACTGGATTTATTCTACCATACGAAACTCCAAATGGCAAGAGTAAGGCTTTGGTTCTAAAGGCGTTGAAAGAAGGACATTTTTAGGTAAGCGTGTATGAGGGGGCGGAGTACTTCGTCAAACTACATGTTTTCTACCGGTTTTCTACCAGAGGAATCCCCGGAATCCATTGGGGGACGGCGGATTCCGGATTCGTGATTTTTCACAAATTTTAAGCTTTTTCTACCGGTTTTCTACCAAACGCAACTTTTAAGGCACCAAACCGCAGGTTTGGCGCCTTTTTTCACGCGTTCCGAGCGTTTTTCGGAGACTGTAAGGAGTGTTATACCGGCCTGAGAACTTTTTTGGCTGGTTTTCCGATCTTTTGCCGGAAAATATCGAAGGAGGAAACAAATCCATGAGAAACCTGAAAAAGGTGCTCTCTCTGGTTCTGGCCCTTGCGATGGTCCTCTCCATCTGCATGGTTGGAGCCGGCGCCGTGAACTACGACGGCTTCACGGACGAGGAGAGCATCACCAAAAAGCAGGCCGTGGAGACCCTGGTGAGCCTCGACGTCATCAAGGGCTACAACGACGGCGCGGAATTCCGCCCCGCCGGCAATGTGACCCGTGCCGAGATGGCCACCATGATCTGCCGCGTGCTGGCCGGCGGCGACAACATGATTGTTGACGCCACCAAGCCCGTTCCCACTTACAGCGACGTGCGGAACAACCCCTCTGCCGCTTGGGCGGAGAGCTACATCGAGTACTGCACCAGCCTGGGCATCGTCTCCGGCAAGGGCAACGGTATCTTCGATCCTATGGCTGACGTGACCGCCGCGGAAGCCGCCAAGATGGTTATGACCACCCTGGGCTACAATGCTGACATTGAAGGCTTCAAGGGCATTGGCTGGGACATCAACACCATGGCCAAGGCCAACACCCTGAAGCTCCTGGACAACCTCCAGGGCGAGATCAGCGCCAACACCCCCGTGACCCGTGAGCAGGTCGCCCAGCTGCTGTTCAATGCCCTGGACAAACCCACGGTCCAGTACTATGAGGGCACCAGCGCTAACGTCTGGATCGGCGCGGGCAACGTCAACGACAAGTACTATGAGACCCTCCTGGAGGCCAAGTTCCACGCCCAGAAGCTGACCGGCGTGATCGAGGCCAACGAGTGGGCCGACCTGTACGGCGAAACCGGCATCCGTGAGGGCACCACCCGTCTGGCCCTGATGGACAATGGCGGCGACCTGACCGGTCAGAAGCAGGTGGTTGAGGTTTCCACTCATCTGCTGGACATCGGCCAGTCCGTCATCGTGTACTGGAACAAGGACACCAAGCGCGTCCTGTACGGCAACACCCAGGACACCGGCACCAACGTGGTCCGTGAGTTCAAGACTGGCGGCAAGTTCGTCGGCGGCGAGGGCCTGGACCGCAACTCCGTGAAGAGCGCCGAGTATTTTGTCAACTACAGCGACGCTTACAGCACCGGTTACTATTCCGACTGGCGCATTGAGTACAATATCGTTCGCAGCCTGACCGAGTACGAGGCCATGTATCTGCTGTACTTCAACGGCGGCGATCTGGTTGCCAATGTGCCTAACGGCATGACTGTGATCCATCCTACCACTTGGTCCGACGAGTTCGCGGCCAGCCTGGATAACGATGCTGCCAACCAGACCAGCTACGTCTATGAGAAGGTTATCCGCGCCGGTGATGAAATCACCGCTCAGGACATGAGCTTCATCAAGGAAATCTTCACCGCCGCTGACAAGGAAGCCAATATCATCCTTGGCGAGGTCTATGTGGGCACCAAGTCCACCGAGGACGTTTCTGACGAGCTGTCCTACCGCGAGTTCTACAACAAGTACATTGGCACCAAGGACCGGACTCAGGCCGCTTTTGACTCCAACGAGAACGGCAACTATGTCCGTGCCGTGGACTTCAACAACGACGGCGATTTCGAGTACATCATGAAGATTAAGTTCGAGATGCACGAGGTCGACAACGTTGACAAGGACGGCGATGTCCGCTTCTCCGGCGTCATCGACGGCCTGGTTGACCGCGACGGCAACGCCCTGGACACCGTGGAGGCCGCTGACCTGGCCGCTTCCGGCGAGCTGGTCAAGGACGATGTGGTTCTGACCACCTACATCGACGGCAAGGTCTATGTGGACCAGGCTCCCACCTTCGAGGGCAAGGTTGATTCCTACAACATGCGGAAGGATATCCTGACCGTGGAAGGCACCGAGTACGAGCAGTCCGAAATTCTGGAGTACACTGAGTATCAGAACCGGATTGCCGACGCTGAGAAGGATGTCAACTACACCTACTATCAGGATCACTTCGGCTACATCCGCGTCTTCGCGTATCCCCCCGAGGCCGAGGGCAACTACGTCCTTCTGACCGACGGCTGGTTCCGCGAGAAGATCGACGAGAACGAGTACGCTGTCAAGGCTTATGTGGACGGCGAAATCAAGACCTACTTCACCACCGGCCGCACCAGCCGCGAGTTCATTGACGACACCGACAGGAACACTATGAACAACAGCTGGCGCAACCTGATCGCGTTCAACGAGTATGATACCGACACGGATCGTCCCGGCGCGGTTGCCCAGAAGTACCCCGACGGCGGCACGGACTTTGCTGACGCGGGCAACACCCGTCCCCATGACCCGAAGCTGGCGGTCACCAACATCGCCCGCTACACCGCCGGCGATGAGGACCTGATGACGCTGAGAGACGTCAAGACCTACGCGTACGACAAGCAGCATAAGGAAATCAACGTTGACGTTGACTATGTGGACCTGCTGGGCGACAAGGATCTGACCAAGGGACAGACCGCGTTCCAGGGCTACTATGTCATGGATTGGGACGACGAGAAAGCCACCTGGTTTGACGGCGTCAATGTTGACCACTCCGAGCAGGATGCTGCTGCCCCGGCTGACTGGAGCGAAGTGACCGTTCAGGCCACCCGCAACACCGTCTTCTATTATGTCACCCGCGAGGGCGGCGAATGGAAGACCGTGAAGTCCGTCAAGACCGTCACCGGCTACCGCAACACCCTGGCCGTGGCTGAGGAGGATATCCTGGCCATGTACGCCGTTGCCACCAACACCGGCAAGGACAAGGACGGCGAGAACTACTGGGTCGCTGACGTGATCGTCATCGAGACCAAGGGCCTGGCCGCTGAGGCCAAGGACGTGTTCTTCAACGTTTACGCTTCCGAGAAGAACAGCAAGGATATTGCCACTTCCGACGCCATTCTGGAGACCGGCAAGACCGGCAGCCTGCTGGTGAAGACTCCCTCCGGCTTCGACAATTACAACAACCCCGGCAGACGGATTGCCATGGACTTCTACACCAAGAGCGAGCCCGATGCCGACGGCGTTGTCACGATTGACGGGCTCAAGCCTGGCGAGTACGCCAAGTACGGCATCTACGCCGCTCAGGCTGACCGTGTCACCGACCTGCTGACCTACCTGACCATCTACGGCAGCAACGGCAGCAGGAAGACTCTGGAGTACAACAGCGATGACGTGCTCGTCTACGCGCTGGATTCCAAGAAGCTCGACAAGTACAGCGATCCCATCGCGGACGCGATCCTCCGCCAGGACGGCAAGGTGATCGACGTCAAGCCCGGCGAGAAGGTCATTGCCTTCTGCAACAAGAACGATGTGGTCTACATCATCAACGTGGACGCGTCCAACGAAGCTGTCCGTGAAACTCTGGAGAAACTGTGGGATAAGATCAACAAGGACTACCAGACCGGCGGCGCGGATGAGACCAACTCCGATAAGATTGCCGCCGCCAAGGCTCTGACCTGCAAGGATTTCAAGCCCTTCGGGACCAAGACGGCTGCGGACCTCGACAAAATTATTGCCGAGCTGGTTGACATCTCCACGAAGTACAACGCGGGCAAGCTCGAACTGGGCAAGACTGACGCGGATAACCTCGCGGCTCTGCTCGGCACAAGCAGCGACGGCACCATCTATGTTCTCAAGGCTGAGATCACTGGTCACCAGGCCCTGGAGGACTACGCCGGCAAGGTTGCCAAGAACTTCGGCCTGACCACCAAGTCTCGCGCCGTGACCTTCGCTGACGGCTTCGAGGCCATGGTTCAGGACCGTCACGACGCCATCTGCGATGCTGTGAAGGGGAAGACTCTCGCCGTTGCCACCACAGCCGTTGAAGGAATCATTAAGTACACCCCCGCTGGCACGAATGGCACGCCTCCGGAGAGCTGGAGCGGTTCCGCTCCCGCGAGCCTGGCTCAGGCTGGCCTGTACACCGCTCTGGTGAACGCCGCTGAGGCCACTTCCGCCGGTTCCTCCAAGGATGCTGGCGTGAAGACCGCTATCAGCGGCGCTGTGAGCGCCAAGTCCACCGCTGACGACGCGCTGGCCGCCAAGGACATGATCGCGGCTGACGGTAAACTGGATACCACCAAGGCTGCTACTATCATCACTGCCATTGAGACCGCATCCAACTATGTGGTGACGATTGCTCAGAGCGCTCTCGCTGGCGGCACCAACGTTACTATTGAGGACGGCGATGGCTACAAGGTTGATGATGCTGCGGCGAACACCCTGTACACCGGCACCGACAACACCCTGACTCTGGTTGTTTCCACAACTGAGACCACCGCTCAGAACATTGTTCTGACGCTGACCCAGGGCGCCAATGTCATCAACGAGCGCGTATCTGTCGTGAAGGATCAGCCCAAGACCGTGACCTTCAAGATGCCCTCCGGCGGCACTTGGGCGCTGAGCAGCGCTACCGTGAATGAGGCTAAGGATGTCAGCTTCGCTGTCAAGCTCAATTCCTCCGACAGTGACAAAGCGAAGGTTATGGACGGCACCCGTGACATTACCAGCGCGACCAAGACGATGTCCATGGGCGATACGCTGAGCTTCACCGTGGCGCTTGAGGACGGCTACAAGATTACCAGTGTTCAGGCGGACGGCGTTGACGTTCCCGTGGTTGACGGCACCTACACCTTTACCATGGGGAATGCGGCCAGCGCGGTGACAATTACTGTTACTATTGCGATTGACCCTGCGAAGGCGCTTGAAGCTGCCAAGACTGAGGCTGCCGAGGCCGCTGAGGCTGTTGATGCTAGCGCTGCGGCAACCAAGGTCACCATTGACGTGACCGCCGCTAAGACTGCTTTTGACAATGCTCTGGCGGCTGAGAACGCCACTGCCGAAAGCGTCAACACCGCTAAGGAGACCTATGTGACAGCGGTCAAGACTGCGGTTGTTGCCGCTCTGGTGACCCAGGCTGGCACTGGTTTGACCGGTGAGTACGCTGCCGATACGGAGGATGCTAAGAAAGCTGCGGCTATCGAAGCTGTAAAGACTAAACTGGGCAGTGCTGTGACCGATGATGTAACCATGGAAGCCACCGCTGATGGTAAAGTTACTATTTCCTTCTGCGGTACTGCGGCTCAGTCTACGGTCGATGTAACTCTGAGCGGAAAGACCACCTAAGCAATCACCCGCAAAATCCGTTCATCCCCCCGGGCATCCGCCCGGGGGGATTCCCCTTATCTCCAAGCCAAATAAGCGCCCCGGCTTCCCATCATAGAGCCCTCATTTCCGCTTGAGACATAGAAGGTAAAGCCGGTATCATTGATTACGATTGTGACGCCGCTGCCTGACGCGGCGCTGGTTCCCGTCAAAGCGGAAGCCGCTTCCCCGAAGAGGATGACGAAGGAGGGACGAAATCCCAGCCGGACCGTTTGCGTGGTCCCTCTGTTGAACTGAATGCTTGCCATGACATAAGGCCGGTTATTCGCGCTCCAGGCGGCGTTGGCGGTGGTTTTGGCCGCGTCGGCGGCGGTCTGAGCGGCGGTGATTTTGGTGGTGAGCTCCGTCTTCGCCGTATTCAGGGCGGTGGTGGACGCCTTGGCGTTGATGGAGGTTTGCAGGGAGGAGACGGCGGACTTGCGGGCGGTTTCCTCGGCTTTGACGGCGTCCCGGTCCGCTTTCACAGCGGCGTCAAGGGCGGCGAAATTCGCATTGAATTCGGTGCGGAGAAAGTTATCCTCCGGCTCCCAGAGGTGGAGCTGGAGGTTCTGGCTTTTGTTGGATGACATGGGTTTCCTCCTTTTTCTTTGTTCCTTTTCTTGAAAGAAAAGGAACCGAAAAGAACGTTAAACTTGCTTACAATTACAGCCCGCAAACGAAAAAAGGTGCCGTGAAAACGGCACCTTTTTCTTGTATGCAAGCAAACAGCAGGGTGTTACTGCCCTAGGCTGAGTTCTTCGGCGGGCCAGAAATCCCACAGCACAGCCTGCACCACCCAACGCTTTGCGTGGCCGCTGCCGGTGCAGGTGGAGAGGGTCAGAATCTGATCCCCTTCTGTGGGGATCACGCCGGTGTCGATGGTGGAGCTGCTCTGGCAGAATTGAAGGAATTCCCCTTGCAGATTGCTTTCCACCAGGTCCAGCCGGTAGAGGAGGCTTCTCACACCGGCCTCATAGGCGGAGAAGATATCGTATTCGTAGAGTCCGTCTGCCGTCACGATGTAGATGCAGGGATGCTCCTTCCAAAAGTCCGGCTGTCTGAAATATTTCAGGGTGCCGAACATGGTGTCGTTAAGCATCCGGTGTCCATAAATGATGGTGTGAAAATCGCTCAGGTCCGGCTGGTTGGTGGACTCCATAAAAATCGCTCCGCCGTCGTTCGAGTACCCTCTCCAGCTCCGCCTCAGGTAATATTGGTTGTCCCCGCTTTGCAGCAGAGGATAGGACAGCTCTGTGCCTGGGATGGAGATCCAGCCCAGCACGTCCCCGTTGACCTCTTTCAGGGCGGCCAAATCGACCGTTGCCAGTGCGGCGGCCTCCTCCGGCAGGGGATGGAGATTTTCCGGCGCGCTGGTCTGGATGGGGGCCTCGGATTTCGGACGAAGGTCCATCCGCTCTGGCAGACCGGCGATCCGGGCGGCCTCGGCGCTGTCGGAGGCAATCTGTTGGTATTGAAGCTGCTGCCGGATGACCATAGCCCCGCTCACCAGAAAAATCAGTGCCAACAGGCAGGTCAAAAGGATCCTCTTCTGCTTTTTTGTCACAGTTTCCTCACCTGGTTTCTCAATCTCCGCTGACTGGCAGGCCGCAGGCCACCAGCTTGTCGTAATTTTTGAAGTACAGATAAAACCCGCCGATGTTGTGCTGGACATCGTCAATGCGGATACGGTATCCGTCGTGGCGCACCATAAAAGTGTTCAAAATCCGCTGAGGATTTTTCATGTACATGGCGTACTCGGGGTAAAAGTAGCCGTTCAGCTGCCGGTTGACGCGGGTGGAAATGGTCTCCAGAAACGCCTGCAAATCAAAGTCCGCCGGTTGGAATCCATTTTGGAGCATCCGGTCGTAAACCTCGAACGTAGCCATCAGCATTTCCAGGTAAGTATGGTACGTGGTGTCACGCTCCCGAATGGCGTCGAGATTGTTTTGCGCGTTTGCCAGCGCGAAGGCGTAGTATGCTTCATTGTCTGAGATGTGCTTGGTGATTTCGTTCATGCTGTACGCGACCCAATGGTCTTTGTATTGGGTGTAGTCGGCCTCGATAAAATGGGCCACAGCGCTTTTGGCGGCCTCCAGCCAAATCCTCTCGCCGGTCAGGCTGTACAGGCGGCAGAGGGCGAACGTGGCCTCGCCGTCGTAGTAGACTGTGCGGAGGGCTTCTTTTCGGGAAAAGCCGCCGTTGAGCACATGGTAGTATTCGCCGGTGGACTGGTCGAGCATGCTCAGAATGCCCTGGCCCAGCGCACGGCAGACGTCCTGATAGTTGTCGTTTTGGAACACGTCCATATATTCGGTCAGCGCCACAACCGCGACGCCGCAGCCGCCCAGCTTAATTTCGTCGTCTTTTTCCTCGTAGAGGAAAGCCCGGCCCTCCTGGTCATAAATCACGGAGTCCAGCATAAAACCGATGGTCGCTTCGATTTTTTCCGCCAGGGCCTGATCCGGGGCCAGGCGGTAGCGGCAGATCAGGGACCAGAGGGTGCTGGCGTGGCGGACGATGTTATAGTTTTCGATTTCGTTGTCAAAGCGGGGATAAATCCCGTAGATAAAGGAGCCGTCCTCCTGAATTTGCGCCTCCAGGAAGGCGGAAGCGTTCAGAATCAGCTCCCGGGCGCGGCTGGCGTCAACGGATTCGGCCCGCCGTCCGTAGTCCAGGCCGCTGGAATTCAGGGGATAAACGGCGTTGTTTTCATCGCAGAACCAGCCCTGGCATTGGAAGATGGTGAAGACCTCCGGCAACGCGTCCAAAGGACTGCGGCCGGCCTGTTTCAGGTAGCGGTTGAGGTAGTCCAGATTGATGCCGCCGTTGTCGTAGTCATAAATTTTCGCGCCGTTCATCTCGGCCTCCAGCAGGGCGGTTTCAAACATCTGGTCGAAGGCCACGCCGTAGCGGTAGAACTCGTGCCGGGCGGCCAGAACGGCGCGGGAGAGCTCAGAAGACTGGAGGGTGTCGGAGGAAGAGACCACATCGGCCTTAACCCAAACGGGGTCATAATTGCTGTTGGCGAGGAAGTCCTTGGCCATCTCGCTGGCGGCCTCCCAGGCGGCGGGGAGGTCGGGCCCGGTTCCACAGAAGACGCTGGCCCGTTCAGTGGTGTCGCAGAGGGAAAGGAATACAGCCTGCCCGGCCTGCCCGCCGGCGGGGCTTTTGCCGGTTTCTGCGGCGAGGACGCTAGGCGCAAGCAGGGACAGTTTTTTCTGATAGACAGCCACATTGGAGGGTGCCCGCTGGGTGAGGCAGGTGAGCAGCGCGGCCAGCACCAGAACGCCCGCCACGCAGAGGGGAAGCAGCAGCTTCGTTCCGGGTTGTTTCGTGTTTTTGGTAGGTTTACTCATAACTTCCCACTCCCTAGTTTACAGCTATTTTACACATTTGTCCATCCCCAATTTAGAGGAGGCCATTAAAATACGCGGCCCGGTTGCCCGGGCCGCGCCACGCGCAGGAATCGTTTACTTGCCGGTTTCGCGCTTCTTGTCCATCAGGACCCAGAGCAGGCCAGCGCCGGAAACCAGCGCGAGGATGACCCAAATCTGAGAATAATCTCCGGTCTGGGGCACCTCGGCCAGGGGCACCTCGGCCAGGGGCACCTCATCCTGAGGCACGTCTATGTCGGGGAGGTTGGCCAGAGGCACATCCTCGTCGAGAATGTCGATGGCATCCTCGTCGGGAGTGCTGTCTGCGGGTACATCTTCGACGGGAAGGTCAGCCAGAGGCACATCCACGTCAGGGATGTCAGTGTCAGGAACCTCCGCGTCGGGGACATTTGTCATAGGTACATCGGCGTCGGGAATCTCGACCACGGGATCGGAGTCGGGAATGGCCACGTCAGGGGTGCCGGCCAGAGGCGGCTCCTGATCGGGGATATCGGCGTCGGTATCCGTATCGGTATCCGTGTCCGTATCGGTGTCGGTATCCGTATCGGTATCGGTATCCGTGTCGGTATCGGTATCCGTGTCGGTGTCGGTATCGGTATCCGTGTCGGTATCCGCATCAGCATCAGCGTCAGCGTCAGCATCCGCATCGGCGTCGGCATCCGCATCGGCGTCGGCATCAGCGTCCGCATCCGCATCGGCGTCCGCGTCGGCATCCGCATCGGCGTCGGCATCAGCGTCCGCATCCGCATCGGCGTCCGCGTCGGCATCTGCGTCCGCATCCGCATCGGCGTCGGCATCCGCATCAGCGTCCGCATCCGCATCGGCGTCCGCGTCGGCATCGGCGTCCGCATCCGCATCGGCATCCGCGTCCGCATCCGCATCGGCATCAGCGTCCGCGTCGGCATCAGCGTCCGCGTCGGCATCAGCGTCCGCATCGGCATCAGCGTCCGCATCGGCATCGGCATCAGCGTCCGCATCGGCATCGGCATCAGCGTCCGCATCGGCATCGGCATCAGCGTCCGCATCGGCATCAGCGTCGGCGTCCGCATCGGCATCAGCGTCCGCATCCGCATCGGCGTCGGCATCCGCATCGGCGTCCGCATCCGCGTCGGCATCAGCGTCCGCATCGGCATCGGCATCAGCGTCCGCATCGGCATCGGCATCAGCGTCCGCATCGGCATCGGCGTCCGCATCCGCGTCGGCGTCCGCATCCGCGTCGGCATCAGCGTCCGCATCGGCATCGGCATCAGCGTCAGCGTCGGCATCCGCGTCGGCGTCAGCATCGGCATCCGCATCGTCGTCAGCATCCGCGTCGGCGTCGCCTTCGTTATCCTTCTGCCAAGTGGCAGTGTAGGTGATCACGCCATTTTCGTCGGCATCATCAGCACTTACAACGGGGTTGACCGTAGGTGCCCAGCCCATGAAGGTATAGCCATTGCGAGTGGGTGCACTGCCATTGAGATCCTCAAAGGTGGGGGTCGCAACTCCCTCGGAGAGCTTACCTTGTGAAACGTCTCCAAACACTTCACCATCTACACCATCAATATACCTAACGGTGTAGGTCTTGGTGTTATCCTTCTGCCAAGTGGCAGTGTAGGTGATCACGCCATCTTCGTCGGCATCGTCAGCACTCACAATGGTGTTGACCGTAGGTGCCCAGCCCATGAAGGTGTAACCCTTTCGAGTAGGAGTACCATCGAATTCAGGAGTTTTATCCCCCACCTTCAGGTCCTCATAACCCTGGTCAGGGAAGACAATTTCGCCCTCCACACCATCAGTATAGAGGACAGTGTAGGTCTTAGAGGCAGAATCTTCCTCCCACACAGCATACAGGGTCTTGCGGACGGGATTTTCGGTGCTGCCGTAACCCTCAGACCAGTTCAGGGTATAGCTGCCTGTAACTCCGGTCGTGGCATCTGCACTCTCCGCCCAGCCCTTAAAGGTGTAACCATCGGGGTGGGTGGGGGTGGGCAGATCGAAGCTACAACTGGTGCTTGCGACAGTCTTCGTCTCAGAAGTAGAGTCGACCTTGCCGCCATTGGCATTATAGTTCAGCACATAGTCGGCGTTGACAGTGACGTTGACCGTCTCCTTGTCCTCAATCCATTTCCCCTTAAAAGAAATTTCACTGTACACTTGGCCGCACCGGCTGCACTGTCGCCAAGTGTAGTAGTAATAATAATTCTGATAAGACTGGAATTTGATTGTGGTGTTCCCCGGCTTCACACCAGTAACATTCAACTGCAAAGCAGGGTAGCCCAAATAGCCGCTATCTTCCCAGTCGTCTGACTCATACCCTGCCAAGCTCCAAGCAATGTTTTCGGTGTTGGCGATTGTTGTATCACTGCTGCTCAGCTTTCGGTTTGAATCAACAGCAATCCAGTCCGGTGTTACCTCAACAAGCACATTGCCACAATGGCAAGTTGCACTCTTTGTGTAGAGGCGCTGGTCGAAGCCGGTTTCTCCCACATGGATTTCAATGGAGGTCGTAGGGTTGGTATAGCTGTAAACGGGATTATTGGGGTAAGTTCCGACATAAAGCTGAGCTACTTCCTTCCCATTATTATCATAGAACCTATCGGCTGGAGTGAAGCCAGGAATTCCAGCAAGGTAAGCCTCAGACTCCATCCCCAGCGCCTCATCCACCGCCTCAAGAGCTGCGGCATAAACGGCAGCGGCCTCCTGAACATCGTCCCGCTCCTCGAACTCAGTGCCAATCAAAGCCTCATAGGCTTCGGCCACCTCGCCATAGAGGTATTCTGCCGCTTCCGCGGCGTTTTCGGGTGTAATCTCAGGAATAGCGGCCACGGCGTCGAGGAAGTCCCAAACGATGCTGGGCGTTTCCTCAGCGGGCGCCTCAGTCTCAACAGGGGCTTCCGTCTCAACGGGCGCCTCAGTCTCGATAGGGGCTTCCGTCTCAGCGGGCGCCTCAGTCTCAACAGGGGCTTCCGTCTCAGCGGGCGCCTCGGTCTCGACAGGGGCTTCCGTCTCAACGGGCGCCTCGGTCTCGACGGGGGCTTCCGTCTCAGCCGGTTCCTCCGGCCCGGCGGAAGGCTCCGAGTCCTCAGGACGTTCCGCCACGCCGTCCGGAACCACGGTTTCCGTGATTTCGGGGACATCCGAAAACTCCTCGGACGCTGCTGCTGCGAACGCGCCAACCTGCATCATGCTCAGGCACATGGCCAGAGCGACGAGACAGGAAAGCCCGCGGCAGAGCAGGTTTTTTCTCTTCATGAATATCTTCCTTTCTTTGCAAGAATCGGATGCAAAGTATCCGGCAGCCGGGCTGGCATAGCGCCGAAACGCCTTAGCCCCCAATAGCTTTGCGTCCCGCCGTTTCCGGCGGTTTGCTGGATGCAACCCGGCGAACATAGTGCCGGAACGGATTCCGGCACCTTAGCCCCGTAGCTTTGCGTCCCATTATTTCTAATGGTATGCCCTGCGCCCTTCGGGCTCCCGCCGCCACCGGCGCGAACAGCGGCGGGGCAGTTCCAGGGCGGAACTGTCTCTTGCATAAGACTCCCTCCTCTCCTGCCGTTAAGGGAACCCAACCTGCCGCCGTCTCGCGGCGGCGGCGGGTTCATGCTGGAACACGTTGTGCTTCTTTTTTTCAATTAGATTCCAATTCTACAAAAATGTATACATTTCTGCAAACTGGCCTCTATTCTTCATTATAGAAAGGATACCACATAACGGATTCACTTTCAATACCTACGGCGGGATTTTTTAGGAGCGGAGCTGCCTTGCGAAAACCTATATCTTCCTGCAAACTGGCTGTATTTCTTACGGGGGCCAATTTTTTTCATGGCCGGGTTTCTCGTAGAGCTCCGCCCGGTAGCGGAAGGTGGAAAGGGGCATGCCGCACTCTTTGGCGGCGGCGGTGCAGGTGATCGCACCGGCCTTCCACCGCAGATAGGCGCTGTGGTAGTTGGGGGGAAGGGGTGCGGGCGGCCGTCCGAACTGGACGCCGCGGGCCTTCGCGGCGGCGATCCCCTCGGCCTGACGCTGGCGGATGTTGGTGCGCTCGTTTTCCGCCACGAAGGAAAGCACCTGAAGCACGATATCGCTGAGGAAGGTGCCCATCAGGTCTTTTCCCCGGCGGGTGTCCAGAAGGGGCATGTCCAGGACCACGATATCAATTCGCTTTTCCTTGGTGAGGACCCGCCATTGCTCCAGGATTTCCTCATAATTGCGTCCAAGACGGTCTATGCTTTTGATGTAAAGCAGATCGTCTTTTTTCAGCTTCCGCACCATCCTCTGGTACTGTGGGCGGTCAAAATCCTTACCGGATTGCTTGTCCACAAAGAGGTTCGCATCTGGAACGGAGACCTCCCGCAGGGCGATGAGCTGCCGTTCCTCGTTCTGTTCCCGTGTGCTGACACGGACATATCCGTATGTACTGTTTAAACTGGTTAAAATGTTGATCGTGCCTCCTTCCAACCGTTTCCTAATCATATCCCGGCGTGCGGACTGCCCAGCTGGCAGGAAATAGCAGAATTTGCCTTAAACGTCGAATAAGGTCGAATAAAGTCTGCTAAAAAGTACATTATGACACAGAAACAGCGGGAAGAACAGACCGGCCCCTGGGAAGGGTGGGGGAATTTGATAAATTTCATCGGAAAACTTCCCCCAGAAGAACAAAAAAATATGGCTGGACGGATTGCGTCCGTCCAGCCGTGTTTTTTCAGGCCCGCACAGGGTTCACAGCCGGGGCAGGCTGTGAACCATCCGGGCACAGGCCCGGAACTCCTCCTCATTGGTCTGCCAGAGCTCGTATTCCGACAGGGAGGGGAGGCCCATCGAAACCGAATCCTTGCGGTAGCGCATGCCGCTGCTGGCCGGGCCAGTCCGTCCGGTGCCATGAAATACCCGGATACCGGTTTCCTCGTAAATACGCCGGATGTTCTCCGGCTTAACCCCGCATCCGGCCATGATATCAATCCGTCCGGCGGCCTGAAGCAGGAGCTGGCGCAGAACCGCGGTGCCCGCCAGGGCGTTCCGGGCCTGACCGGAGGTCAGAACGGTCCGGCAGCCCAGCCGGACCGCCTCCTCCAGCGCGGCGAAGGGGTCCCTGGTCATGTCGAAGGCCCGGTGAAGGGTAACGTCCATCTGTCCGGCATGGTCCATGAGACAGGCCATGGCGTCCCGGTCCAGATCGCCCTCCGGGGTCAGAACGCCAATCACCACGCCATTGGCGCCCAGGTCCCGAAACCGGCGGATATCCTCGCGCATTTCCTCCAGCTCCGGCCCGGAGTAGAGGAAATCACCGAACCTGGGACGAATCAGCACATTGATGGGAACGGGAAAATCCCGCTTCACCATCTGAAACAGGCTGGGAGAGGGGGTAGTCCCCCCGATCGCCAGATTGGCGCACAGCTCCAGGCGGTCCGCGCCGCCCTGGCAGGCGGCGGCGCAGGAGGCGTAGGAATCCACACAGCCTTCCATCAGCGGGATATTCACAAAAAATCATCCTTTCGGGCGGAGCGTCAAAAAGGGCCCCGGCCATGGTATGACGGTATCATACCACAGCCGGGGCTCAATTTCCAGATCCATTCGAGCGTGGGCGCGGCGCCTCCATAAGGAGGCGCCGCGCCTGTGTTGTCTGCTTCAGATGTGCGGAAAGGCTCACTGATCCACCACGTAGACGCCCTCTTCCGAGACAGCCCAGGTGGAAGAGGAACGGAATCCGGCGTCTGCGTGTTCGCCGCCGGCGATGGTGACGCTGGATTGGGAGGGTTCATCCTCCGAGGTCTTGGTAAAGAACATGGGGGATTCCTCTCCCTCGTCATAGGTGGCCACATCCATGGACCACGTCTCCGGCGTGCCGGTCACATTCACCTCACAGATGGTGCCGCCGTCTTTTTTGAGGTAGTGGTAAACACCGTTCTCGCTGAGCTCGTCGGTGATATCGGTCTCCTCACCGGCCACGATCAGGATCGCCCGGCCGTCCCGGTTCTCCAGGTCTGCGTCGGCCATGTAGATAGTGGCCTTGGTTCCGTCCTCCAGCTGGCCTTCCTGCTTGAAGCGGTTGACCTGAATCATGTTGGAAATGACCTCAAAGAACTCGCCGTCAGTGGCCAGATTGGCAGCGCTGGCGGAGACGCACAGGGCGGCGCAGGCGGCCAAGGCGATGAGGGCGGCGCGGCTTTTCTTGTGGACTTTTTTCTGTTCTGTCATGGAAATGACCTCCTCGATTCGATGTTCCGACGCGCGAAGCGTGGAAAAGGTTTCACGGTAAAGCTTTCTCATGTCGCTCATGTCAATTCCCCCTCTGGCGTCAGCTGGTCTCTCAGGCGCTGCCGGGCCCGCATGAGCCAGGTCTGAACGGTTGACTGGTTGGTGTGCAGGGCCTCCGCGATGTCCCGGACCGGGTAATCCTCATAATAGTAGAGGTAGACAGCCAGCCGGTATTTTTCCGGCAGGGCCATAACGGCCTCAAAGAGGTCGCTTTGTTCCGGCTGGTCAAAGACGGGCTGATCGGTCTGCTCGTCCAGGGACAGCCTGTTCCGCCGCCAGAAGGAGCGCAGCAGCTTCCGGCTCTCGTTGACGGCGACCCGAATGAGCCAGTGTTTGACGTGGTCTTCGTTCTCAAAGGGCTTCTGACATTCATAGAGACGAAGCAGCACGGTCTGCATCACATCCTCGGCGTCCGCCCGGTTTTTCAGGCTGTGAAAGGCCACGCGAAAGATGGTATCGCCATAGCGTTCCGCGCACTGTCTGAATTCCGCGTCCGTCACCGAACCGCCTCCTTTGCTGCTGTTGTTCCTTCTTTTCCTTGAACGGAAAAGAAGCAAAAGGAACTTTAAACTGGCGTACATGGCTGGGAATCTGGGGGCGTATGCGCCGTTTGCGGTCCCTCGTTGAAAGCGCTTTCACAAGGAATACCCACGAGGGCGGGAAAATATCTCAAGCGTCGAAAAATTTTTTGATATGTCCGCTTGAAGTTCTTTTTGCTTCTTTTTCTTTCAAGAAAAAGAAGAGAAAAAGCACACCCCGCCAGCGGCGGGGTGTGCTCAAGGCTGCGGGGGAAGGGCCTAAGAGCCTGTTCAAAATCTCCTGGCACACCGTCTGAACCGGCCTTTTTCCGTCCTGCGGCGTCAAAAATGCTCGGAATACATCCAGTATTCCTGCGCTTTTTTCCTTGCTGGACGAAAAAATTCCGGCCCATCCAGCGCAC
>JAAWCD010000051.1 GCA_022793095.1 Oscillospiraceae bacterium
CGGCGGAGGAACGATGGTATAATAAAGGAACCGCTGATTGAATCGGCGTGTGCGGATTGGCGGGCGAAATTTTTGTCTGACGAGTGACAAAAAGTGCAGGAATCCAAAAAGATTTCAAACTTTTTTCACGAAGTCCAGGCGGAACGTTTGCCGTCAAGACGTGCGCGTGGATGAAATCAGTGGTTCCTAAAATAACATTTTGAGAAGCTGCCCGTCTGGACGGCCGGCGGAAGGACGTCTTCTGCTGCCGGGGCACACTGGGAAAGGGGACGCCATGAAACTGTCAAAGAAACGGCAATCCATTCGCGCGGCCATCCGGGAGCGGAAATGGCCGCTGGCCTTATACCTGATTCTGCGTATTTCCGTCATTCTGGTCTTGGTCGCGCAGCTCTTCAACCGCAACTTTGAAAATGTGTTTCTCTGCCTTCTGACCCTGGTTCTGTTTCTGATTCCCTCCTTCATTGAGCGGCGCATCAACATCGACCTTCCGGACACCCTGGAAATCATTATCCTGCTCTTCATCTACGCCGCGGAGATCCTGGGGGAAATTCAGTCCTACTATGTCACCTTCCCCTACTGGGACACCATGCTCCACACCATGAACGGATTTCTGGCCGCGGCCATCGGCTTCTCTATGGTGGATATCCTCAACCGGAACGAACGCTTTTCCTTCTCCCTCTCCCCCACCTTCATGGCCCTGGTGGCGTTCTGCTTTTCCATGACCATCGGCGTGCTGTGGGAGTTTTTCGAGTGCGGCATGGACCTGTTTTTCCACCTGGACATGCAGAAGGACACTATTGTCCACGTCATTTCCTCGGTCATGCTGGACCCCGCCGGGGGCAATGCGCGGGGGATGGCCGAGGGCATCACAGACGTGATTCTGGTCCTGGAAAACGGCGAGAATCTGGCCCTGGGGCTGGGCGGGTATCTGGACATCGGCCTGCTGGACACCATGATGGACCTGTTCGTCAATTTTATCGGCGCGGTTGTATTTTCCATCATTGGGTTCTTTTATGTCAAAAGCCGGGGCAAGGGCACCTTTGCCCGCAGGTTCATCCCGCAGGTCAATCCGTCAAAAAAATAACCAGTATAATTCCTCCTCAGGCTGCTCAAAATAGGACCGTCCACGCAAGCGAACGAATCTGAGGAGGTACGAACATGAATCAGAACGTCAATCACAGCATCAAGTGCTCTGTTGCCAGCTGCGTCCACCACAGCGGCGCTCAGGAATACTGCACCCTGAATGAAATCAAGGTGGGTTGCTGCCGGGCCAAAGCCACCTGCTGTGACAACACCGAGTGCGCGTCCTTCGAGCTGGACAGCAGCAAGGGCTGCCACTAACAAGCTCCAAACCCTATGAAACAGAAACGGCCGCCATTTTTGGCGGCCGTTTCTGTTTTGCTGTTCCTTTGGCGGCGGATGAAAGTCCCGCCAATTCAACGGTTTTTACTTCTTTTTCGTTCCAGAAAAAGAACTTTATTCGACGCGGACAATGCAGGAGGCGCTTTGACCGCCAGAGGTGACGGTGATGTTGCAGCGGCCGCTGCCCACCTTCGTGACCAGCCCGGATTCGGACACCGTGGCCACTGAGGTGTTGTCAGAAACCCAGGTGTAATTTTGGCCGTCGCCGCCGCTGACCTTCAGCTGGTAGGTGCTCGGGTCCTGGGCGCGGATGGTGAAGTCGCTCTTGTTCAGCGACACCGGCGACACCGTGGGCGCACTGGGCTCCGGGCTGGTGGTAGCCGGAGTTGTGATGGCCGGGTCTGCCGGAGCCTGTCCGCCCGGGTCCGCCGGAGGCGTGCCCGTGGTTTTGTTGCGGACAATGCAGGAGGCGCTGACGCTGCCAGCCGTGACCGTGACCGTCACTGTGCCCGGTGACACAGCGTACACCAGGCCCGTCTGAGTCACGTAAACCTGGCTGGGATTGTCCGAGGTCCAGACCAGTTCACCGGTGTAGTCCGCCGGGGCCACTGTGGCTATGAGCTGGGCCGTTTCATTGGGCGTGGTCAGAGTCATATCCGTCTTGTTCAGGCTGATGGCCGAGGGCCCTTCCACGACCGGCGGCACCGTGGGTGACGGCGTCTCCGGCGGCAGGGAGCTGGTCGGAGGCACGGTGTCCACGGCCTGGGTGGGCGGCGTGGAGCCGTCCGGATGCCTGGCCTCCTCACCCCGGCCCAGCAGAGACCGGATCATGGAGGCCACAATCGCCACCGCCGCAATAATCAGCAGCAGAGACGCGGCGTAGCTGATGATTTGGCCCGGGCTCAGGGCCGAGTCATAGCCGCCTCCCCGCCGGTTGGTGGTCCGGCCGCCCCCCCGGCCTCGGGTGGGACGCTCCTCGCAGAAGGGGCAGCTGCGGTAGGTGGCGGCGTAGTACTCGCCGCAGTTTTCACAATGAATCAGCTCACTTGAGCTTCTGGACCGGGATTTTCCAGTCTCCTGTTTTGCCATGGATGGGCCTCCGTTTCCAGAAAACGTTTTCATAAGTGCGTTCTTTTGCCGTTCCGGAAAAACCGGAACACTCTAATCATACCGTTTTCCGCGCGGTCCGTCAACTGGCTTTTGACAAAAAACTGTTATTTTCCGGCCAAATCCTGAAATTACCTGGCGTCCTATTCTTTCTCCAGCTGGTCCAGAATTCTCTGGTAGACCTGAGGACGGGGCGTCTCCCCGCAGGCCCGAACCGCTTCAGCCGCCTGGCGGCGGCTGCGGGGCAAGGGCGTGGCGGTTCCGCCGGCGGTTTGGGCCAGGGCGTTCCGGGCCAGCCAGGCCAGCAGGAGCGCGCCGCCGCCCGCCGCCAGAGCTCCGGCCATCCACAGGGGATGGAAGGGCCCGGACGCCTCCGGCCGCGCCGGAGCCGGAAGCAGGGTATCGTTCTCTGGAGGGCACAGCAGCCCATCCCCAGCTTTGTCGAGCCCCATGCCGGGCACAGCCTCAGTCAGATCCTCCATGATGGAAGCGCCGCCCACAACGGAAACGACCGCGCCGTACTCGCCCACCAAAAGCCGGGCGTACTCCTTTTCCTGGTCCCCCGGGACAGCGGCCACCACGGTGTCCGTGCTTTTCGTAAAAATGACCTGGATGTTTTCATCGTTCCGGGCCAGCAGGGCCTCATAGGCTTCCACCTTTTCCCTGTGGGTGTAGATACAGTCATAAAAGGCGACAAGACCGGTGGGGGCAATCAGGTCCAGAATTTCCTGTTTGCGGGCCTCGCTGGCATCCACCAGGCCGATTGCCCACCAGGTGTAGACGTTATCGCCCACCACCTCTCCGCCTGTGTCAAAGGCGTAGGAGATGTCCGCGGGGTAGCCGTGGTCCTCCCAGTATTGATAGATGTCCTCGATTGCTCCCCGGCCCGCCTCCCGCTCCACCGGAACGTAAGGGGCCGGCGGTTCCTCCCGGTAGGTGCTTTCGTCCACCGGTACGTCTACATTTTCCGCGGGCCCCGCCGTCTGGTTGTACTGGGCGGCTTGGGTTTCCTCCGCTGCAAAGGCCGGCACTGTGCAGAGCAGAGCGCAGGCCGCGCATACGACGATTCTTTTTTTCATGGGATGCCTCCTTTTCTGTCCTTTTTTTGAAAAAACCAAAAGAACGTTAATCTACGGACTTAGGGCCGCCCGCAGCGCGTTCAGCGCCTTTTGATACTTCCAGAGCGCGGTTCCCAGGGGCAGCCCCATCATGGCGGCAATCTCCCGAAATTTCAGACCGCCGTTGATGTGAAGGGAAACAATCTGCCGCTCGGCCAGCGGGAGCGCATCCAGGGCGGCGCGGAGGTCCAGCCGCTCTGCCTGGGCCTCCGTGTGGTCTGGCGCGGGTGTCCGCTCGTTCAGCTCGGACTCCTCCGGCCTCCGCCGCAGAGTGTCAATGGCCAGATTGCGGGCGGATTGGAACAGGTAGGCCCGGGGCTTTCGGACGGAAGGCGGAGACCGGAAGAGCTTGACAAAGAGCTCCTGCAAAACATCCTCGGCCAGATTCCGGTCCCGGAGAATCCGCAGGATGACCGTGAACAAGGGCGTGCTCATCTCCTGGTAGATCCGTTCAAAGGCGGTCCGGTCCCCCTGACGCAGGGCGTCCAGCCCGGCCAGCAGCTCGGCGTCCGTCATGCGCTTCACCTCCTTTCACCTGCTATGACGGGGCGGGCGGGCGTTTTATTGGGAAATAGGCGAAACGTTTTATAGAAAAAGCGCCCCATTGGCTGGATGGCGTCATGTTGTTCATCGAAGGTGAACCAGGCACATACCCCGCAGCCATTATTCTGGTGTTTGACAGCGCGGGCAAGGAAGGAAGATCCAAAAAAACCACTCCCCGCTTCGCGCGGGGAGTGGGCTTTTCTCATTCCTCGTCCAGCTTGAGCACAGCCATAAACGCGTCGGTGGGAATCTGCACCGTTCCCAGGCTCCGCATTTTCTTCTTGCCTTCCTTCTGCTTCTCCAGCAGCTTCTTCTTCCGGGTAATGTCGCCGCCGTAGCACTTGGCCAGCACGTCCTTCCGCATGGCCTTGACCGTCTCGCGGGCGATGATCTTCCCGCCAATGGCCGCCTGAACCGGCACCTCGAACAGCTGGCGGGGAATGTTCTCCTTCAGCTTCTCACAGATGCGCCGGGCCCGCGCGTACGCCTTGTCACGGTGGGCGATGAAGCTCAGCGCGTCCACCTGGTCGCCGTTGAGCAGCAGATCCACCTTCACCAGGTCGCTGGGCTTGTAGCGCTCAATTTCATAGTCCAGGGAGGCGTAGCCCTTGGTCCGGGCCTTCAGCGCGTCAAAAAAGTCGTAGATAATCTCATTGAGGGGCATCGAATAATGCAGCTCCACCAGGTTGGTGTCCAGATACTGCATATCCCGGAACTCACCCCGCCGCTCCTGGCACATGGGCATGATGTTGCCCACGTAGTCCGGCGGCGCGATGATGGACACCTTGGCGTAGGGCTCCTTCGCCTCCGCAATCTGGGCCGGGTCCGGGTAGTTGTGGGGATTGTCCACCTGGACCAGCACGCCGTCTGTCTTGGTGATCTCGTATATGACCGAGGGCAGGGTGGTCACCAGATCCAGGTCAAATTCCCGCTCCAGCCGCTCCTGGATGATCTCCATGTGGAGCATGCCCAAAAAGCCGCAGCGGAACCCGAAGCCAAGGGCCACCGAGGATTCCGGCTCAAAGGAAAGCGCCGCGTCGTTGAGCTGAAGCTTTTCCAGGGCATCCCGCAGGTCAGGGTACTTGGAACCGTCCTCGGTGTACACGCCGCAGTAGACCATGGCCTGAGCGGGCCGGTAGCCGGGCAGGGCCTGGTTGGCGGGAACCTCCGCGCCGGTGATGGTGTCGCCCACCCGGGTGTCCTTCACGTTCTTGATGGAGGCGGTGAAATAGCCCACCTCGCCGGCCTCCAGCTGATCCGCGGGCTCCATGCCAAGGGGCCGGAGATAGCCGCACTCCAGCACCTGATACTGAGCCCCGGAGGCCATCATCTTCACCGCCATGCCAGTCTTGATGCGGCCCTCCATGATTCGGAAGTAGACAATCACCCCCCGGTAGGGGTCATATTGGCTGTCAAAAATGAGGGCCTTCAGGGGCGCGTCGGGCTCACCGGAGGGCGCGGGCACGTTTTGGACAATATCCTCCAGCACCGCCTCCACATTGATGCCCATCTTGGCGGAAATCTCCGGCGCGTCCATGGCGGGCAGGCCGATGATATCCTCCACCTCCCGCTTGACCCGCTCCGGATCCGCGGCGGGGAGGTCGATCTTGTTAATCACCGGCAGAATCTCCAAATCGTGCTCCATAGCCAGGTAGGTGTTGGCCAGGGTCTGGGCCTCGATGCCCTGAGCGGCGTCCACCACCAGCACCGCGCCCTCACAGGCGGCCAGAGAACGGGACACCTCGTAATTGAAGTCCACATGGCCCGGCGTGTCAATGAGATTCAGCTGGTAGGTGCAGCCGTCCTGGGCGGGGTACTGGAGCTGAACGGCACGGGCCTTGATGGTGATGCCCCGCTCTCGCTCCAGGTCCATGTTGTCCAGAAGCTGGTTTTCCATCTCCCGGGCCGTCACCGCCCCGCAAAGCTCAATGAGCCGGTCGGACAGCGTGGATTTTCCATGGTCAATGTGGGCAATGATAGAAAAATTTCGGATTTTTGATTGGTCAAACATTCAGCATCCTCCTTGGGGCCACGTCAAAAACTCCCCCTGCGTCGTATCAAAAGCGCGGCATTCCAGCAGCGCGCACAAATCCCGCACCACGCCGAGCACCGCGTCTTCGGGATCGTCGTAGATGTGGACATGCAGCATAATCTCGGTCCCCAGATTGACCGAGACGTCATAGGTCCCGCTGTCATAATCCAGCCATGTGTCGTCTCCCTCCGCCTCCGGCAGCATGTCTCTGATTTTCGCGGCCGCTGCTTTCCGGTCAAAGGCCACGAGATTGGACTCGTCAATTTCCGCCCAGGGCTCCGAATTGTGCTTGGTCCGAATCAGCATAATGTCCCAGCTCATAGTGTTCTCCTACTGTTCAAAAATCTTCCCGCCCACCTGCGGCGGCGCAAAAAGCCGCGAAAAACATGTCACTTCCCGCTCTTATGGGCGTCAAGCGATTTGTTGATGCGCTCGCCGGTGGTATGAATGATCTGAAGCAGGGACTGGTACAGCACCGGATAGTTCTGCTTCAGCACGTCGTTGTTCAGCTCCGGGAAAGGACGCTTTTCCTTGGCGTGGGCGTGCAGCGCCTGGGTGAATTCATACTCGCAGTAAATCATATCCGCGTTGGCAGTGCCCGCCAGGAACGCCGCGGTCGGTACGGAGAAAAAGTCCTCCGAATTGTGGGGATTGGACCGGTACAGGTGCCGGAACACCCGGTAAATCCCCGCGCCCAGATAGCTGGAGGCTGTCACAATGGCTTCCCGGCTTCCCAGCCGGCCCAGCAGGTCAAACAGCAGGCCGATGGAGTTCACCAGCAGCTTTTTGTTCAGCGTCGCCATCACGCTGCCCCGCAGTACATTGTCCTTGTCCTCGCTCACATCGTAAAGCTCTTCCGGGTCAATGGTGGCGCCATCCCGGGACATGGTGCGCCCCAGCAGAAAGTCCGCAGATACATTATAGTAGTCGCAGGCGCGGGTCACAAAGGCCAGACCCGGTTCCCGAATCCCGTTCTCATAGTGCGAGAGCAGCGCCTGGGAGATGCCCAGGTCCCCGGCGGCCACCCGCTGGCTGATGCCTTTTTCCTGCCGCAGCAGGGACAACGTGCGAGAGAAGCTTGAGCTCATATACTCCTCCATCCTTTCCTTGGACGCCGGTGTTCACGTTCCATGTGCCGCATAACGTCTGCCGTTCCATCCGTGAACCCGGACGCTCGATTGAAAACAGCGTGTATAGTATAAACAAGAGAATACGGTTTGTAAAGCACCCAATTCGATTTCCGAGTATTTTCGGATAGAATTGACATTCCGGGCCAAAAAATAAGTGCAATTTTGATATAAAAAGCGGTTGACGCCCCTTGAAAAGGGGGGGAAATGGTGGTACATTAAGGATACATATATTTGCTGACTGTACAGCAGATAATAAATTGAAAATTGATGGAGGAACGACGTCATGTTCAAAAAGCTCATTGAGATTCTGAAGGAGCACCCCCGCAGAATTGTGTTCACCGAGGGCACGGACCCCCGTATTCTGGAAGCGTCCGCCCGGCTGCTGTCCGGAACCTTCCTGACTCCGGTGCTGGTGGGCAATCCGGCGGAGGTGCAGGCGGCCGCGGAGGAAGCCGGCTTCAACATCCGGGGCGCGGAGATCCTGGACCCGGAGACTTATGAGGGCATGGACAAGATGGTGGAGACCATGGTAGAGCTGCGGAAGGGCAAGATGAGCGCCGAGCAGTGCCGGGAGACGCTGAAGCAGGCCAACTATTTTGGCACCATGCTGGTGAAGATGGGTGTGGCTGACGCGCTGCTGGGCGGCGCGACCTACTCCACGGCGGACACCGTGCGGCCGGCCCTCCAGCTCATCAAGACCAAGCCGGGCAACAAGATTGTTTCCTCCTGCTTTATTATGGTCCGTCCTTCGGCCACTGGCGACAGCGAGGTGCTGGCCATGGGCGACTGCGCCATCAACATTGACCCCACCGAGGACGATCTGGTGGAAATCGCCATCGAGACCGAGAAGTGCGCCCGCATTTTCGGCGTGGACCCGAAGGTGGCCATGCTGTCCTACTCCACGCTGGGCTCCGGCAAGGGCGATACGGTGGACAAGATGAGAAACGCCACGGAGAAGATTCGCGCCGCCGCGCCTGACATGCAGATTGAGGGTGAGCTTCAGTTTGACGCCGCAGTATCGCCCAAGGTGGCGGAGACCAAGTGCAAGGGCTCCAAGGTGGCGGGCCATGCCAATACATTTATTTTCCCGGACATCAACGCGGGCAACATCGGGTACAAGATTGCCCAGCGTCTGGGCAACTTTGACGCTTACGGCCCCATTCTGCTGGGTCTGAACGCGCCCATCAACGACCTGTCCCGGGGCTGTAACGCTATGGAAGTCTACTCCATGGCCATCATCACCGCCGCCCTGGCCTAACGGTTCTTTTTCTTGAAAGAACCGAACCAAAAAGGACTTTAAACTAGGGAACCACTGATTTATTGGTACTGGTACAATGACAAAGTGCGGAGGAACGCCTGATGTTCCTCCGCATTTTTGCGTGTCAACGGGCGCGGCAAAGGCAGGAGCGATAAACAGGCAATTTCAGAGTCGTGAACGAATATCGAAAAAGGTGCTGGGGCCTCCCCCTTCTCCGCCGCGAATCTCCGAAAGGCATCTTGCCTTTTTCCCTTTGGTGTTGTAAGATAAAATCATCCAAGAAAGGAGGGGGAATCATGAGCCGCGTCATGCTTCTGGCGGCGGACAGGCCGCTGCCTCTGTGCAATTACAGAGAATTGAGGACGAAGACCTTTTCCCAAGGTTCTGTCACGGCGGAGTCGGGCTTTGCGGTAGAGAACTGCACATACTACCAAAGCGCGGTAGAGGATCTGGGCTATGACTGGAAACCCTGCCTTTACGAGCTGTCTCTGGAGCGTGACCCCCACGACCTGGAGGCGCTGCGGAGCTACCTGGAGGAACACCTGACGCCCGGTGAAGCAGTGGAGCTGTGGAGCGTCTGGGTGGGCGATGTGGGCCCTGTGGCCGGACGGCCCCGCCGCTACCGGGGCAAACTGACCGAATTGGATATGGATGCGCTGGGGATGCTGTTCGAGGAGGGGCAAATCTGCCTCACGGCAGAGCGGTAGCCCCACGAAAGGAGTTCTATGGCAAGTAATCGAATGGGACGGATCAATGAGGAAATCCAGCGGGAGCTGGCCAGCCTCATTCGCACCGTCAAGGACCCGCGGGTCCATGGCCTGGTTTCCATTACAGCGGTGGAGACCACGCCGGACCTCCGCTTTGCGAAGGTCCATGTCAGCGTATTGGACAAAAGCGATGTGAAGGAGGTCATTAAGGGCCTCAAATCCGCCGGAGGCTATCTGCGCCGCAGTCTGGGCAGCGCCCTGCGGCTGCGCCACACGCCTGAGCTGCACTTTGTGGAGGACGACTCCATCGACAAGGGCGCACACATTTTACGGGTGCTGCGGGACGTGAATCCGGACGGCGCACTGCCGGACGAACCCAATGAGGAGGAACTTGAATGACCCATCTGGAAGCGGCCGGGTGGCTGAAGCACCATGACGGCTATCTGATTTTAACCCATCTCCGGCCGGACGGGGACACCCTGGGCTGTGCCGCCGGCCTCTGCGCGGCCCTGCGGCAGGCAGGGAAAACCGCCTATGTGCTGAAAAACCCGGAGGTGACCCACACCTACCGGGACGACGTGACGCCTTACTTCGCGCCGGAGGACTACACGCCGGAAACCGTCGTTTCGGTGGATGTCGCCACCCTGGGCCTCTTCCCGGAGAACGCGAGGCCCTATCAGGACCGGGTGGCCCTGGCCTTTGACCACCACCCCTCCTATGAGGGCTTCGGCGCGGAAAGCTGTGTGGACGCCTCACGGGCCGCCTGCGGAGAGCTGATTTACGACGTGTGCCGGGCCTTGGGGGAGATCACTCCGGAAATCGCCAAACCGCTCTACGTGGCTGTGTCCACGGACACGGGCTGTTTTGTTTATGGGAACACCACGCCGGCCACCCACCGGACAGCGGCGGAGCTGATGGAGCTGGGCGGCTTCTACAAGGAGGTCAACAAGCGGTGCTTCCGCACGAAGAGCCTGAAGCGGCTGAAGCTGGAAAGCCTTCTGGTGGAAGGAATGGAGGTTTACGAGGACGGCCTGATTGCCGTGGCGGCAGTATCCCTGGACATGATGAGGCAGGTGGGCGCGGACGAAAACGACGCGGAAGATCTGGCGGCCTTTGCGGGCCAGGTGGAGGGCGTGAAGATTTCCGCCACCATCCGGGAGCTGCGGCCTGGGGAGTGCAAAATTTCCCTTCGGACGGACGCCAGCGTGCTCAACGCAACCAAGACCTGCGCCCTGCTGGGCGGCGGCGGCCACGCCGCCGCGTCCGGCGCCACGGTCCAGGGCACCGTTCAGGAGGCCAAGCAGGCCATTCTACAGGCCATCTGGAACGTCCGGTCGCTGCCCGTTTCTTGAGCGAAAAAGACAGCAGGCCGGCGTCCTGCGCCGGCCCTGTGGTTTGCATACACCCAATGGAGAACCAGCTTAACGTTCTTTTGCTTCTTTTTCGTTCAAGAATTCAAGAAAAAGAAGAAAGAAGGAGGAATGCCCCTCGTGGCGAACGGTATCATTATCATCGACAAGCCCCAGGGCTGGACCAGCATGGATGTGTGCGGCAAGCTGAGAGGCGTTTTTCACGAGCGCCGCATCGGTCACGCCGGCACCCTCGACCCGCTGGCGACCGGCGTGCTGCCCGTCTTCGTGGGCCGGGCTACGCGGGCTGTGGAGTTTGCCGCTGAATCCAGAAAGGAATACATCGCCGGATTAAAACTTGGCGTTATCACCAACACCCAGGACATGACAGGCGAAGTCCTGGAGGAGCGCCCGGCAAAGGTGAGCCGGGGCCAGCTTTTGGCGGTGCTGGACCGGTTTACCGGAGAAATCCAGCAGATTCCGCCCATGTACTCCGCCATCAAGCGGAATGGGAAAAAGCTCTACGAGCTGGCCCGGAAGGGCCAAGAGGTGGAGCGGGAGCCACGGACTATCCACATTTACGCACTGAGCATGCTCGGCGGGACGCCGCCGGAGGGGACGGATTATCTTCTCCAGGTGGTCTGCTCCAAGGGAACCTATGTCAGAACCCTCTGCCACGATATCGGGCAGGTGCTGGGCTGCGGCGGGGCCATGAGCTCCCTGCGCCGGACGCAGGCCGCTGGGTTTGACCTGAGCCAGGCGGTGACGCTGGACCAGGTGCTGGCCGCGGCGGAGCAGGGCAGGGCGGAAGACCTCCTGATGCCGGTGGACGAATACTTTGTTCGCAGCGGCTGGACAGGCAGGGCAGCCGTGCGGCCCGCCGCTGAGAAGCGGCTGAGAAACGGCGCGGAGGTTTCCAGCTCCGGCAAGGAGGGGGAAGTCCTGGTCTACAGCGAGCGCGGGGAATTCCTGGGGCTGGGCGCCTGCAAAGGGTCCCGCCTGCGGCTCGTGAAAAGCTTTTTTGAAGTGTAGGACACTTGGTTTGAAGGATAGACAGTCATTCAGAGCCGGGCATGTAGGGCAAAGCCGGAAGGCTCCTGTTTTACTGCCGCAAAAAGAAAAAGGATACCAGGTCCTGACCGGGCGTTCAGGAGAACCAGCTTAAAGTTCTTTTGGGTCCTTTTTCTTTCCAGCGCCTGTTTAAAATCTCCAGGCGCACCGGACAGGCCGGGAGATTTTAAACAGACGCTCAGAAAAAGGACGAAGAGGTGGTTACCTTGCAGCAAAAACGAGTGATTGCGCTGGGCTTTTTTGACGGCGTTCATCTGGGACATGGCGCGCTGCTCCGCCGGGTGGCGGAGGCCGCCAAAGAGCTGGACGCCGTTCCGGCGGCAGTCACCTTTGACACCCACCCTGACACGCTGGTATTCGGGAAGGATGTGCCGCTGATTAACTCTCCCGCAGAACGGGAGTGGCTGATGCGGCAGGACTATGGAATTCAGGATTTGATTGTGGCCCATTTTGACGAGCAGATGATGCACATGCCCTGGGAAGCCTTTGTGGAGGACTACCTCATCCGCCAGTACGGCGCGGTTCACCTGGTGGCCGGTCACGACTTCCACTTCGGAGACCGGGGCCAGGGCAACCCCCAGCGGCTGCTGTCCAAGTGCCGGGCTTTGGGCATCGGATGCGATATCATCGGCAAGGTGGAGCTCAGCGGCGTAACCGTCTCCTCCACCTACATCCGGGCCTTGCTGTCCCGAGGGGAGCTGGAGCGGGCCAACCGGTTTTTGGGTCATCCCCACACCCTCATCCACACGGTGGAGCACGGGAAAAAGCTGGGCCGGGCCCTGGGATTCCCGACGGTAAACCTGGCCTTTCAGCCCGGCGTGCTTGTGCCCGCCAACGGGGTTTACGCCACGCTGGTCCACTTCGCGGACGGAACCTCCCGCCCGGCAGTGACCAACATCGGCATCCGGCCCACCATCGACGATGGGAACCGGGTCACGGTGGAAGGCTTTCTGCTGGACTTTGACGGCGATTTGTACGGCCAGACCCTGCGGATGGAGTTTTATCAATACCTGCGGGGGGAGCGGAAATTCCCCTCCCTGGAGGCTCTGACCGAGGAGGTCATGCACAACGCGGAGCAGACGCGGGAATATTTCCGCCGGCGGAACTCGTAAGGAAAAACAGTGACGGACAGGACTGCCCAATGAAGTCACAGCTCCTGCGTGCATTCCACCGCCTGACGGCCCTTTACAGGGGTAGGGGCCGGACGCTGCCCCCTCTCCCGGAGGGCATGGCACTCTTTAGAAGCTGTACCAATAGCCTCAGTGCACGTCCTTGCGGCCAAAATCGCCGTTGGCTTCGTTAAAAAAGCTTAAAATACATCCAGTATTCCTGCGCTTTTTTGCCTTGCCAGCAACGATTTTGGCTCGCAAATCCGCACA
>JAAWCD010000052.1 GCA_022793095.1 Oscillospiraceae bacterium
CGGGCGGACCAATGTGGACACGGACAATTCGTATCTTGTCATTGATTTGACCGGCCTTTCCGATGACCTCCAGCTGGCGGCTGTCTACGCTGCCACCGGCTTTGCCACGGATATCATCGTGCAGAACGGGGATGTGGGAACAGCGCTGCTCTCGGATGAGCTGTGGAAGCTGCTGGGGGCCAACTCAAATCCCCTGGCCGCGGACTACACCATGCAGATGGTGAAGCTGATCCGTTCCCAGGGCGGCATTGCGGGGGTCACGTCGCAGGGCATGGCGGATATGATGGCCCTGGACGGCGGCAAGTACGGCAAGGGGATTCTGGACAGCTGCCGGGTGAAGTTCATCATGCAGATGGAGGAGCAGGAGGCCCGGCTGGTTCAGGAAAAGCTGAATCTCACCGAGGAGGAAACGAGGATGATTACCCGGTTCCGCCGGGGAGAGGGGCTGTTGTGCATCGGGCACAACCATGTGCCGATTGCCATTCATGTGTCCCCGAAGGAGTATGAGGCAATCACCACCTCACCCACGGATTTGAGGGCCAGACTGCGGGAAAAAGAATAGAGGGCGGGATTTTTCCCGCCCTCCTGCTTGTTGAAAAAATAGGACCTATCCGCCTAAGCTGCCTACAAAATGAACAATATTCGATACAAAAGCCTGGATTTCCGGAAACGCTGGTGTAGCGGATGCAATTGTAAGGAGGTTGGAAAGCAGCGATAGAAAGCCCAAAAGGTGTTTTCCGCGGTCCTTTGGCTTTGCCTGTTTCAATTCATCAAGCTTGTCCAATATTTCTTGAATTTGAGATGTCTCAATCGTTGGAGGACGGTGTTCTATCTCATAGGTGATATGCTCCATGACCAAATCAAGTCTTTCTTCTATATCATAGTCTCTCTGTTCAAGTCCTTTTTTTAGCTCTTCTATTTTATGTAGAAGGAGCTCTTGCTGTTCCCTGTTTGCCGAGTAGTTAAACTGCTTATTTTTGCCGCCCATATTGAACTGTACATTTCCACCATATACATTGATATTTGCCTTATCCATGAACCTTTTTCCCTCCTCAGTGTTTAAAAATTCAGTTAAGAACAAGCGAAGCGACTCTGACGGCAGCGTATCCATGTTTTTGATTGCACTTTTGACGATCTCAAAGAAGTCCTGACTATAGCTAATGTTTTTCACAAAATATTCATATAACCTGAGCAAGAGGTTCTCATCTGTTTCCCAAGCATCTATTTCCCAATCAATGAGGAAATCCTCCAATACATCAGAGTACCCCAGTTTCCCACATCCAATCAAAATTCCCTCCCGAACGTTAGTCTTCATTTTTGGCAGACCATTCTTGACCTGCTGAATGAGGTCAACATTATGCTCTAAAAAATTGCGGTCTTGAAACATTTTCACAAAGTACCATTTTAGCACTCCTGGCTCCAGAGATAAGGCGTCTTGTGGTGGCACATAAGGGATTAGAGAAACCAGATTACCACCGCTTTCTTGTGCAAAAGCCCACATAACATATTTCCGGACAACATCATCAGGATGCTTCAGCAGCTTAACAAACATATCTGTCTGGACTGACCCATGGGTTTCGCTGTAATAAGTCCTTTGCAAAATAGGGAGGAATCGGTTGGAGAATATTTTTGTAAGCCAAATGGACGAGATAGAATCATCTGGCTGCATGGCTGCTTCCAGCATAGGTTTGTCAATGGTGTGAAATGGATTCTCACGAAAGGCAGAAGCAGCGAGTTTGAGCTGCGGCGACGTTAAATATTCTTGAATCCGGCCTGCTTTTACCAATGTGTCAAATTCATCTTGTGTGGCTGCATGGACGGCGCAGACTGCGGCAATCCATGACACGTTTTCCATGCTTTCTTGTACTTCTACTGGAACATTGCCGATAGTGTCTTGAATCAATTTAGCATCGTCAATGGGATCTACGTAGATGCACAACAAATGATAGAGCCATTTACGCACATCGTCGTCTGGGTTCTTCATAATTTCGGCAATGAACGTGTGGAACTCCTGCCGCTCACTATTTGCAACTCTTGGAAAGCGTCTTCCGTTTTCCAAAAGATGCAGCATGTCTTGTACGCCAGTCTTAATCAGCTTCGGGCTGTTTCCAGAAAGCTTTTTACGGATCAGAGCATAGTCGTCTACTGCAATAATTCTCATGACAAACTCCTTTCCAGCAACTGTTGTAATTTTTCTTTTATTGTAAACTATTCCTCCAAAATAATCAAGAGGGAGAGATATTATGTCTACTCAGAACAATTATATACGTCAAATCAGGCAAATCATCTTTGAGGCCTACCAGACCAGCGGCCAGACCGCCGCCCTCCTGGCGGCACAGGACACCGACCCTCGCACGCTGGCCCGGTCTCTGGAGCAGACCGCCAGCTGCGTGGAGTGTGCTGCGGTAGAGCTTCGGAGCCTCTGCGAACGCTGCATGCCCATGGCCCCCGATCTCGGAAAAAAGCCGGAGCTGCCCGCGCTGGATGTGGCCGGGCAGGTCGAGATCAACGAGTTCGGCTGGCTCCATATCCGGCTGAACACCCTGCTGCCCCACTGCCGGTTTGCCTCACCCCTCTGGCTCACCGACACCATCTCCCGGCTGCTGGACCGGCAGGAACGGAGGCAGGGAAAGCTGCCCCTCCTGAAGAGGGCGCTGCTGGTGATTGAGGAGCAATGTGACATTGACTCACGCCAGGTCTTCGACCAGGACAACAAGGGCTATAAGGCGGTTTCCAACGCCCTGAAGGGCCGGGTGGTTTCAGACGACGATCAGTTCAGTCTTGGCGTCTGCCTCCTGTCCCGGCGCGGCCCAGAGGCGGCGTGCCATATCTATGTGCTCCCGGTAGAGAATGCCGGAGACTTCTTTTTCATGCGGGCCTATTAGGTGATATTCGGTTACATTCAGGGTGCAAATCCGGCTCGACCTTCGGTTACAAAACACCTGAAAACACCCCCACCTTCGGTTACATTGAAGCGGCAAATTCCCGCCTGACCTTCAGTTACATCAAAGGGGTGAATGTAACCGAAGGTCAGCGCCGCTTTCCCCTGCAATTACAGGCTTTTTTACTGCTTCAAGTGCGGTTACATTGCAAAAATGTAGACGTCCTATGTCACCTCCGGTTACAAATCTACCTCAAATCTGAAAGGAGGCGTTCCCCATGTTATACGACCGCAGGGACTTCGGCCTGCTCCGTTTGGCCGGGGCCTATCAATGGCTGCCAGCCGCTCCGCTGCGGGCCCTGCCGCCGCTGAGGCAGCTGAATCAGGAGGCGGAGCTGCTGGCTTCGCTGGGGCTGCTGGCTTTTTCCCGAACCAAAGAATACCTGATGCCAACCCCGGAAGGTTACCAGCTCCTGGCTTCCCTTGACGTTCCATACAAGCCGCCGGCCAAGCGGCCCTATGCCCAGAGCCCGGCCCTCCGGCGCCGCTTAGAGGTCGGTTCCATCCTGCTCACCTGCCTGAGCGCAGGAATTGAGCCAGCCTCAGATGACGTGGAACGCCTCAAACGTCAGCCGGTTTTCTTTCCGGCCTTTGCCCTCCGCTCCGGCGACGGGAACCTGATGAACGCGGCCAGCTGTGCCGGCTTCGGCCACTGGGGAAATACCGCGTACATGATTCAATATGTGAGCGGGGAGCACCCGGGGTTTTATATGAACAATGAGCTCGCCCACCTTCACAATCTGTCCGCCCTGTTCAGCGACCGGCTGGACACACCTCAAGCCCTCCTTCTGGCGGGGCCCACCTACCGGGCCGTCTACGATGTGCTGACCGCTGAAACCACCTCTGCCCGAAACGGCAAAAAGGGCTTTGTGGATTACAGTCAGGCATACGCCCAGCTGGGTATCCCGGCCTGCCTGCTCTCCTGTGACGAAACCGGCGTCTGGCAGCTCACGATTATGCGTCAGCCGGATTACCGGGCCCGCATTGCCCAGGCTGCCTTTGGCGTGCGCTGGACGGCGGATGATTTGCTCCCGGAGGCGGACGGCCAGGTGGGCGGAAGCCCGCTGGTGATTGCGGTGGACATGGACCTGCGGCGGCTGGAGCGGGTCTGCCGGGACGCCCGGCAGCAGGGACGGAAGGAAGTTCTCGTGGCCGCCCTGGAAGGGCAGATGACCGGCCTGCTGCTGGAAATGTTCCCCCGCGATGTTCCCGTCCGGCCTCTCCGCATCAATGGGAACGTCCTCTCCGCCGCCTTCGGCGGGGAATGCGTTCCCGGCGATCCCTGGCCGGATGAGCCGCTGCGCTGGAAGGGCGGGCTGGTCCATGTTTAAGCTCTCGGAACAGATCGCCAAACTGGAGGACTGCTGGGGAAAGAAGCTGGAACGCCTGCTGGACGCCCACAAAGGGAAGTGGAAGCTCTATCTTCCGCTGGGCCTGTCCGGCTGGTATTTTTACGGCATGCTCATCAACTCCATCCGGCTGGGCACCCGGTCTACCTTCAACCCGACGGGGGAACCGGTGGGCTCCATCTGGGTGGTCAATCCCTTCCGGAACCTGCTGGCGGTCTTTACCCCCACGGGCCTCGGAGTGACGCTGGTGGGGGCGCTGCTGGTCTGCCTTATCACGAAGAAGGGGTACATCCATTTTTCGGGCTACAAGTACACCCATGACAAACGGGGCTTTGACATTCTCCCGGACGGCACCCACGGCACCTCCGGTTTCATGGACCGGAAGGCACAGGAACAGATTGTGCTGACCGACTCCATTGACGAACTGGACCGGACCCTTTTGGGAAAGAAGAAAGACCGCCCGGACGATCCGGACAAGTATGCCGAGTATGTGACCCTCAAACCTGGCTGCGGCCTGACCGAGCACACCATGATTTACGGCGCCACCGGCTCCGGCAAAACCAGGGGCTTTGTCAAGCCCTTCATCCTTCAGACCGCCCGCCGGAAGGAGAGCATGGTCCTGGTGGACCCCAAGGGCGAAATTTATGAGAGTATGTCCGGCTTCCTGCGGGACGAGGGCTATGAGGTCCGGATGTTCAACCTCCTGGACATGGAGAACAGCGACGCCTGGAACTGTCTGAGCGGAATCGAGCAGGACAAAGACCTGGTGCAGTCCATTGCGGAGGTCATCATCAAGAACACGTCCAACGCCAATGAGCGGCAGGACTTTTGGGAAAAGGCGGAGATGAACCTCCTCATGGCGCTGATGCACTATGTCGCCACCCAGACCATTCCCGGTACGAGCCAGCTTCTGCCCATTCAGGAGCGGTCCCTGGGCGCCATTTACCGGATGCTGTCCAACGAGTCCTTTGCCGACCTGGAACGGCGATTTGACGCCCTGCCCAAAGGGCACCCGGCGCTGCCGCCCTACGGCATCTTCAAGCTGGCCAACCGCCAGATCTGGGGCAACATCGCCATTGGCCTGGGCAACCGGCTTTCCGTGTTTCAAAATCCGCTGGTGGACAAAATCACGTCCTACAACGAGATTGATTTGACGCTGCCCGGACAGCAGCCCTGCGCCTACTTCTGCTGCATCTCCGCGCAGGATTCGTCCCTGGAATTTCTGAGCTCCCTGTTTTTCTCCCAGCTCTTTACCGGCCTGATGGACTACGGCCGCAGGCACGGGGACCATGGCCGTCTGCCGGTGACGGTGAATGTGTGTCTGGAGGAGTTCTGCAATATTGGCAAGCTGATGGACTTCAAGCGGGTCCTCAACGTCTGCCGGGGCTCGGCGATCTTCTGCCAGATCATCGTTCAGTCCATCCCCCAGCTCCAGGACCGCTACCCGAACACCGAGTGGGAGGAGCTGATTGGCTGCACAGATATTCAGATTTGCCTGGGCTGCAACGACGTGGACACCGCCACTTATATCTCGAAAAAATGCGGCATGGTCACCATCAAGGTGGAGAACAATCAAATGCCATTGATGCCCCTGTTCTCGCCGGTCTACACCTCCACCCGGCCCTACAGCCAGACCAAGAGCAGCACCCAGCGAGCCCTGATGCTGCCGGATGAAATCCTTCGGATGGACAACCGGGAATGCCTGGTGCTGCTGCGGGGGCAAAAGCCCTTGCTGTTGTATAAAATCATTCCGGATGAGCACCCCAGCTTTAGGCGGCTGCGGGATGTGCGGGTGTCGGAATATGTTCCGGCCTGGCGGCAGGAAGAGGCAAAGCCGAGGGAGGCTTCTGCACCGGCCCAAATCGAAGTCCGGCAGGAAGCGCCGGGCGCGCAGGAACCGGAGGCAAAAGTACCGGAAAACCCTGCATCATATCCCGCGCTGGATTACGGCCTGTTGGGGCTGGAGCTGGGCGGCATGGAGCTGGCGGAACCGGAAGAAGAGGAGCTGGACGCACCCTACGGCGCTCTGGAATTGATGGAGATTCCGCCCTCGGATGTGGGCGGCGGTCACGAAAGAGAGGGACGGCGCTGATGCGCGGTCCCTCCCACTATTCCGATTGTAAATTATGCCCTTGAATTCGACGGTGCGCAATATTGTAAACCTCATCATCCTCCCGTGCGCCAATCACAATCAGCACCATGTGATCTTCTTCCCGGACAAGCTGATAAACCACACGCAGTCCCGCGCCGCGCAGTTTGATTTTTAGAAATCCAGACAGCTGATTGCCTCCTTTATTCCCTAACGGCTTCCCATATCCGCCCTCTGCCTCGGGCAAGGGATTTGTACTCACCTTTGCAATCGCTTTTTTCACCAAAATCCGCTGACTTCCGTCCAATGCGCGGAAATCATCCAACACTTCGGGCAGATATCTGACCTCCCAGCTCATTCAAACTCCACCTCGGACGTATCGGAATACGCTTCAGGCGTGATTCCCAATGCTTCGTCGATTTGTTGATCGGAAAGCAGTTTGTCAGAGTCGAAGTGAGACATTCGCCTGGCTGCCTCGACCAACAGCCTGGCGTCGTTGACCTCATCCATCAGGCGCACATATTCCGATGGCGACATGAGAACGCATTCGGCGGTATTGTTCTTCATGACCACCTTGGCGCCATAGCGTTTGACCTCATCAAACACCCGGCCGGCAAGACCTTTGTTAAACAGGGAAATGGAAACGGTATTTTCAATTGCTCCTCGAATCGCATCCATTTTGCTCACACTCCTTATCACTACTATTAGTATACGTACTACCAAGATATATGTCAATGAATTTACTGATAAAAATACTGTTATAGAAGGAGAGATTAACCATGAAGGCAGCGCCCATGACTCAAAAGCCCACGTTCCCGCTGATGAAACAAAGCGACATTCAAAGCATCTACCATCTGCAAATGCCCCGCTGGCTGTTCACGGACGAACGGTACACCGGCCTGGCCCTGGAAACCAAAGTGGCCTACACCTTTTTGCTCAACCGCTTTCAGCTCTCCCGGCTCAACGGCTGGGTCAACGAGGACGGCGCGGTGTTCATCATCTACACCCGCCGGTCCCTGGCGGAAGAGATGCAGGTCAGCTACCGCAAAATCATTGAGGCCATGAAGGAACTGACCGCTGCCGGCCTGATCTGGGAGAAACGGTGCGTCCGGGGCGACGCC
>JAAWCD010000053.1 GCA_022793095.1 Oscillospiraceae bacterium
AACAGCATCTGAACTCGTTTTTTGCCGTCATGCCACGCCAATTTTTCTTGGAATCCACCAAGGATTCCGGCGAAAAATTGCCTTGCCTGACAACAAAACCCTTCGTCCATCTGCTATTCCCCGGTTATGAATACAGCTTCTAAGATTTTTCTGCGAAAAATCAAGTGTCGTTCAATCTTTCAAGAAAAAGAAGAAAGGAGAGAGAAATGGCAAAACGACACTATATTCCGGTGACCGCCGGCGTACCCGGCGCGGCCAATGAGAAGAACTGCGCCCTTGTCCGCAAGGCCATCCGCACGGTGCTGGCCCTGGAGGGCGTGGGGCTGCCCTGCGAGGTGGACGTGCTTCTGACCAACGACGCGGGGATTCATCAGATTAACCTTGATATGCGGGAGGTGGACAGGCCCACCGATGTGCTCAGCTTCCCCCAGTTTGAGCTGGTCCCCGGCCAGCCGCCAGCGGAGGCGGACGGCCTGACCGACCCGGCCACCGGACTTCTGCCTTTGGGCGACATGGTGATTTCCATGGAGCGGGTGAAGGCGCAGGCCCTGGAGTATGGGCACTCCAACCGGCGGGAGCTGGCCTATCTGGCCGTTCACTCCACCCTGCACCTGCTGGGCTACGACCACCTGGACGAGGGACCAATGAAGGCCCGGATGCGGGCGCGGGAAGACGCCGCCATGGAAGCGCTGGGGATTGGCCGGGATTGATTCTGTTCTTTTTCTTGAAAGAAAAAGAACCAAAAAGAACTTTAAGCTGTGTTCTACTGCCAGATTCCCGGCAGAACCAGCTTAAAGTTCTTTGCCAAGCTTTCTTTCAAGAAAGCGGAAGGAGAGGCTATGTGGTTGAAGCGGCTGATGGGGTCCTTTCCCCATGCCACGCGGGGAATTCTCCGCACCGTGCGGACGGAACGAAACCTCCGGGTCCACCTGACCGCTGTGTGCTATGTGAGCTGGGCCGGCTGGCTGGCCGGACTGAGCCCCACCCAATGGGCGGTTCTGTTCCTGTGCTTCGGTCTTGTGACTGCCCTGGAGCTGGTCAACACGGCGGCGGAGCGGCTGGGCGACCGGATCACCAAAGACTGGGACCCCCTCGCCGGCGCGGCCAAGGACGCCGCCGCCGGCGCGGTGCTGCTGGCCGCCCTGGCGTCCGCAGGCGTGGCGGTCTGCCTGTTCGGGCCCTGGATTGCCTCCGGCGGATTGTGGACCCTGGTACGGACCTCGCCGCTGTTTGACTGCGCGTTTTTACTGTCCCTGGTTCCGGCTGTGGCCTGGATCGCCTGGGAGCCGAGAAAGAAGAGATAACATCATGCGTGAACAAAAACGGGACGTAAGTCTGGACCTCATCCGGGCGCTGGCTGCCTTCCTTGTGCTGTCCGTCCACTTTTTCCTAAATAACGGCTATTACTACACCCCCATGGTGGGGAAAAAGATGCTGCTGATGACCGTGGTGCGTACGGGCTTCATGGTGTGCGTGCCCCTGTTCCTCCTGCTGTCCGGCTGCCTGTGCCGGAATAAGCAGCTGACAAAACGGTATTACCTGGGCCTGGGACGGGTGCTGCTGACCTACGGGCTGGCGGCCCTGTTCTGCCTGGGATTCCGCTGCCTCTATCTGCAGCAGCCCTTCAGCGCCACCTGGGCGGGAAAGGAGCTGCTGGCCTTTACCGCTGCCCCTTACGCCTGGTATGTGGAGATGTACATCGGCCTCTTTCTGCTGATTCCATTCCTGAATCTGATGTACAACGGACTGACCTCCCGGCGGCAGAAGGAGGTTCTGATTGTAACCTTGCTGTGCCTCACCTCCCTGCCCGCCCTGACCAACCTGCGGCATAAGCTGCTGCCCAGCTGGTGGCAGGAGATTTATCCCATCGCCTACTACTTCCTGGGCGCTTATCTGGGGGAATACAAGCCCAAAGTGAGCTGGAAATGGGGGGTGCCTCTGTTGGGGCTTGTGGTTTTGGCCGGAGGAGGGTATAATTACATCAGCTGCTATGGCGGGCTGTTCCGGTGGGAGGACTACAACAACTGGTTCGGACCCGGTATCGTGGCCTCGGCGGCGCTGGTGTTCCTGCTGCTGCGGCAGCTGCCGTGGGACAAGCTGCCCGGCTGGTGCAGGTGGCTCATTTCCAAGGGGGCCGGGCTGTCCTTGAGCCTCTATCTGGTCTCTTGGTGCTATGACCAGATGTTTTATCCCATCCTGGCCCAGCATGTGCCCAACATGCCGGACCGGCTGTTTTACTACATAGCCATTGTTCCGGCGGTCTACCTCTGCTCCGCCCTGACCGCACAAGTGCTGGAGTGGATTCGCAAAGGTATTACCTGGGGCCTGGAACGGGTCTTCCCTCTTTTCTTCAACGGGCGGGCGGCGCCCGCTTTTGCGGAACAAGGGCTTCGGGAAGCTTATCCGGACGAGGCGGAGAACGAAGCGAGAGAACTTCAAACCAGCTCCGCCGGGAACTGCGATAACGGAAAGGATCAATGAAATGACCATCAAACGATCGGGAATCATCACCATCTGCGGCCGGCCCAATGTGGGGAAATCCACCCTGACCAACGCCCTGGTGGGGGAGAAAATCGCCATTGTCACCAACAAGCCTCAAACCACCCGGAACCGTATCTGCGCCATTCTGAACCGGGGCGAGAGTCAATTCGTCTTTGTGGACACGCCGGGACTTCACAAGGCCCGGACCCGCCTGGGGGACTACATGGTCAAAGTGGTGCAGGAGAGCGTGGCCGATGTGGACGCCGTTCTCCTCATGGTGGAGCCCATCCCCAATGTGGGAGCGCCGGAGGCTCAGCTTATCGGGCGTATCAAAACCCTGGACTGCCCGGCAGTGCTGGTGGTCAACAAGATTGACACCGTGAAAAAGGAGGATCTGCTGGCCGTCATCGGCGCGTATCAGCAGGCCTGCGATTTTGACGCTGTTGTGCTCATTTCCGCCAAGAATCGGGAGGGCATGGATGAACTGCTGAACCTGCTGGAGGACTGCCTTCCGGAGGGGCCGCAGCTCTTCCCGGACGGCATGGTCACCGACCAGCCCGAGCGTCAGGTCATGGCGGAAATCCTGCGGGAAAAGCTGCTGCTGTGCCTGGATAAGGAAATCCCCCACGGCACGGCGGTAGAGATTACCAAGTTTTCCGAGCGGGACGATGAGATCATCGACGTGGACGCCACCATTTACTGTGAAAAGGCCAGCCACAAGGGCATCATCATCGGCAAGCAGGGAAGCATGCTCAAAAAGGTGTCTACCCTGGCCCGCGAGGATATGGAGCGGTTTATGGGGACCAAGGTGTTTCTGCAAACCTGGGTGAAGGTGAAGGAGAACTGGCGGGATAACGTCAATCTGATTCACAACTTCGGCTACCACGAGGAGTAGGCGCTTTCGCGGAAGCGCCGATCAGGCGGAAAAAGGAAGCCAAAATCCTCGGCAATCCTTTGTGGATTGCCGGGGATTTTGGTGAAGCATGGCGGAAACTATGCAAGCAAGATGCGTGCGAATCAGTTTGAGACAGGATCTAAATCCACAGAAACAAAGGAGCCAGAAACAATGAGATTTTTCAAGGCAGGCAAGAGCAAAAGCCCCGTCATTCCCGTGGCCGTCGGGCTGCTCATGGTGATTGTGATTGTGTTTACCATGACCAGCGGAAACGGCAATGACAAGGACTATACCCCAGGCGCCTGGGAAGGCAATGTCTATACCAGCGCCTTTCTGAAGCTTCAGTTCACCCTGCCGGAGGGCTGGACCGCGGCCACGCCGGAGGAGCTGGACGCCATGATGCGGCAGGCCCTGGAGCAGAGCCGGGCGGACGACCCGGCTACCGCTAAGGGCTATGAGAACGGCACGGTGAAAAACGCCTACGAGCTGATGGCCCAGGAGGACGGCGGCGGCGGTGTGGCTGCCGTCATGTCCCAGAAAATGCGGGTCAGCGTGGACAGCTACATGGACCTGGTGCGGCAACAGTACGCGGAGACCGCCGTCATCAACGAGCTCCCGGGCTGGACGGTGGGCGGAATTCCCTACCAGGGCCTGAAGCTGGAGACGGAGGGGAAAGTTCAGTACATTTACGCCCATTATGAAGAAGGGTATTTCACCACCATTCAAATGACCGGCCTGTCTGACGGAGCGCTGGAAGATCTGAAGCGCTGCTTTGTGGACTATCTGCCAGAGGCGTAACGCCAAAGAAAAGCTTATCCCAAATGACATGCGGATGTTTTAGCGTGTCATTTCGGGGTAAGCGCTCAGAAGCTGCACTAGGCCTTGTTTGAAAAATGTCAACACGCCCAAGCAGTGGGCCTTTTTGCGCCTGGGCGGCACAGTTTTTCCTTGAAATCCGTGAGGATTCCTGCGTTTTTTGCCTCGCCAACCGGGATTTTCTCTCGCAATCTGTGCACCCCGGTTATTGGCACAGCTTCTAAATTCGTTTATCGGAGGTTATTTCGTGTTTTCCTATTTGAGACGGGGGAAAGCCTTTTACCGCAACGTGGTCACACTGGCCACCCCCATCGTGCTGCAAAATATCGTGACCACCGCCCTGGGCCTGTGCGACACTTTCATGGTCGGCCTGCTGGGCGAGGCCCCAATGGCTGCGGTCACACTGGCAAACCTGCCTGTGTTTGTCATCCAGCTTCTGGTGTTCGGCATCCAGAGCGGCTCGTCCGTCCTTATCAGTCAGTACTGGGGCAAGGGCGACACCGGCGCCATCAACCGGGTGCTGGGCATCGGGTTCTTCGTGGCCGGAGGCATCAGTACCCTCTTTGCCCTCGTCATGTTTTTCTTCCCGGCGCAGCTCATGGGCATGCTCACCAACAACAGCGAGCTGGTGGAGCTGTCCCTGAACTACTGCCGCCTGGTGGGCTTCTCCTACATGTTCAACAGCATCACCGGCGTCTACGTGGGCGCGCACCGCAGCATGGAAAATCCCAAGCTGGGCCTGTGCGTCTTCACCGCCTCCATGCTGCTGAACACCTTCCTCAACTGGGTGTTCATCTTCGGCAGCCTGGGCGCGCCCAGGCTGGAGGTCACCGGCGCGGCCCTGGCTACCCTCATTTCCCGAATTGTGGAGTTCGTGATTATGGCCGGATACGCGGCCGTCAACAAGCGCTTCCGCATCCGGCCCAGGCTCCTGCTCCGGCCCGGCAGAGTGCTGGTACAGGACTTCATCCGCTACTCCACCCCTGTGGTCATGAACGAGACCCTTTGGGGGCTGGGCAGCTCCATCTACCCAACCATTATGGGGCATATGGACCGGAGCACCGAAATTCTGGCCGCTTACACCATCTCCGGCAATGTGGAGAAAATTTTCACCGTGGTGGTGTTCGGCCTGGCCAGCACCGCCGCCATTATCATCGGCCGGGAGATCGGCGCGGGAAGGCGGGATACCATCTATGAGGTGGGCTGCGCCCTGAACACGCTGGCTGTGCTGGTGGGCGCGGTCATGGGCGGTCTGATGGTCCTGGCCGCCCGCAGCCCTCTGGGCGCCGCCTTCTACAGTCTGTTCCACCTGTCCCCCTGGGGTGCGGAGACCGCCACCATGATGCTCACCTTCCTGGGGCTGATTATGCCCCTGCGCTCCTTTGACACCACCAATGTGGTGGGCGTCCTGCGGGGCGGCGGAGATGTGCGGGCCGCTACCATCATCGACCTCTGCCCTTTGTGGTTTGTCGCCATTCCTTTGGCGTTCCTCTTCGGCATCGTGCTGAAATGGGGCATCTTCTGGGTCTATGTGGGGCTCACCATGGAGTCTGTCTGCAAGTCCTTCATCGGCGTGTGGCGGCTTCGCAGCCGGAAATGGATCAACGATCTGACCCGGATGGATTTGTAAGCGCTTTCAAACAGATTACGCCCCAGCAGAGTCGCAGGACTCTGCTGGGGCGCTTTTTCAAATCTGATCCAGCAGCCCGGTGAAGCCGCTGAGCGTCTGGGGATAGTATTCCTCCAGCGGCAGCTTCACGGTATGGTGCGCCTGCTGGAAGTAGTACCCTTCCCGCTCAATGAATTTGCCCTGCCCGCCTGAGATGCAGTAGAGCTCGTCATACCAGGCCGAGTCACATTCGTTGAGGAACAGAATCAAATGCTGGCCCTCCTCCAGCTTGGGGACCGGGCTGGGACCTTCTAAAACGACGAGCGCCCCGCCCTCTTCCGCCTCTCCCCGAAGCACAGTGTTGACCGTAACCGTGGAATATTTCTCGGGATGGCCTTCCAGCGTCAGCGTCTCAGCTGTGTCCACGCTGCACTCCACAATGAGTTCAGAGGCGTCATACAGCTCTGAAACAGAGGCGAAGATATCAGCATAGCAGAACAGCCGGTCTTCCTCATAAGTCTCCTCCTCGTTCAGCGCGAGGAGCGCTGCCTCTGTAAGCTCACGTTCTCCTCCAGAGCAGGCTGCCGCTCCAAGAAGGCAGACGGCCAAAAGCAGCAAAGCCAGGCGCTTTTTCATGGAAATCCCCCCTCTTTTGGATTCATCTTCATTATATCGGAATTTGGCAGAAAAAGCAAGGAAGAATTCTCCTTCTACTTCCCTCCTTCTTCGCATACCCTGTTCAGAGAAGAACTATGAATCTCCAAGGAGGAAACAGATATGGATCAGAATGGATGGTTCCGGCTGGAGGCCAACCGTCAGAATCGAAACAGCCGCAATTTCAACCGGCCCCAGGCCAAACCCGCCGGGGAGCCGGTCCGCCCGAAGGTCACCGCCCTCCCCGCCTTTCCCGAGGAAGCTCCGCCTTCCGCTCTTCCCAGCGGCGAGCCCCTGCCGCTCCACCCCCAGCCCAGCCCCGCGCTGGAGTGTCCGCCGGAGGAGCCTCCGGAGTGCCCTCCCGAGCCCGCGCCGCCGGAGCCGGACTGCCCTGTCCTTCCGCCGGAGGCCCCGGAACCGCCGGTTCCGCCAGCGCTTCCCGAGCCGCCGGCAGAAGAGGGCTGGTTCAGCCAGACCGTGGGAAGCCGGGGGCCGGTTCTCCTTCAGGACAATATCCTTCACGAGACCCTGGCCCAATTCGTCCACGGCCAGCCTGTGCCCCGAATCCTCCACACCAAGGGCTACGGGGCTTTCGGGTCCTTCATTCCCTATCAGTCCATGGCGGACTGCACCGCCCTGTGCTTCTTGCAGGCCGCCAATCAGCCCACACCGGCAGCCGCCCGGTTCTCCCTGGCCATCAGCTCCAGGGACACACCGGACACCATCCGGAACATTCGGGGCTTTTCTGTCAAATTCTTCTCAGATGGTGGCGTATTCGACCTGCTGTGCAATCAGCTGCCCGTCTTCCTGGTGCGGGACGCCCTCCGCTTTCCGGAGGCAGTCCGTGCCCTGATGCCCTCGCCGGTCAACGGGCTGCCGGATCTGGACCAGTTCTGGGCCTTTGTGGCCAGCGCGCCGGAATCCATCCACTTTATCACCTGGCTTTACTCTGACCAGGGCACGGTCAAGTCCTTCCGCCATATGCGGGGCTACGGCGTCAACACCTATGTCTGGGTCAACCGTGAGGGACGCCGCAGATTTGTGAAATACCACTGGATTCCCCTGGCGGGCCAGCAGAACATCGGCCAGGCGGAGGCCGCCCGGCTGGCCGGGGAGAACCCTGCTGTGGCCGGTGAGGACCTGTACCGGTCCATCGCCGGTGGAAATCCGGTGGAGTTTGAGCTCCGGGTGCAGATGATGGAGCCCAGCATGGCGGGGTCTCTGTCCTATGACCCGCTGGACTGCACCAAGGTCTGGAGTGAGGCGGACTTTCCGCTTATTCCCGTGGGACGGCTGACCCTGGACCGGAATCCGGAGGAGTTTCGGACTCAGGTGGAAAACCTGGCCTTTTCGCCGGCCAACCTGCTGACCGGCGCAGAGCTCTCTGACGACCGGCTGCTACAGGGCCGCGCCAACATCTACTGGAACGCCCAGCGGCTGCGGCTGGGCCCTGGCTTCCGGGGGCTGTCCGCCAACAGGCAGCAGAACTGGCATCCGGAGGATTTGGTTACCAGCGGCTGCGGAACGGAGGTTTCCGGCCCGCTGACACGGACCGCCACGCCGTTGGGAGACGATTTCGCCCAGGCTGGGGAACGGTTCCGGGGAATGGAGCCGGAGCAGCAGGAGCACCTAATCTCCAACCTGTCCGCGGAGCTGAAGCTGGTTCAGGAGGAGACCCGGAGGACCGTGCTGGACTATTTCAATGAGGCCGACCCGGAGCTGGCACAGCGGCTGGGAGCAGCCTGCCGGTGAGGCCCCTGATACAAAACGGTTTCCCTGTGCATAGAATGAGCCGGAGGTGATTCCATTGGATTTGAAGCAGGATCAGATTACCGTGGGTGAGCTGCTGTCCAACCAGAGGGCCAAGGAAGTGCTGACCCGTCGGTTCCCGGCGGTGATGCGGTCCCACATGGTGCGGATGGCCACAGGGCTGAAGCTGTCCACCGTGCTGGACCTGGCCAAGGGCCGGGTTCCGGATCAGGACATACAGGCGGCCCGGAAGGAGCTGGAGCAGATCTAGGGAAACAGGCCGGCGGGGAAAAGGATGGACTTTTCCCCGCCGGCCTCAGGCTGTCGAGAAACTCGACAGCCTGAGGCTGATTTCGTCATTCTGACGAAATCAGTCGCCTGCGGGCGGGTGACTGCACGCGAAAGCGGGGGCTTCGCCCCCCTTTCACACTATTCCCCCACTCTAAGCCCCGGCAGTTTTGTCATCCTATTTTTAATTTCCTCTTTTTCGACAAGCTGAGGCCGGCGGGGAAAAGGATGGACTTTTCCCCACCGGCCTGTTACAATGGAGGCAGGTTTAAAAAAGGGGGTGCTCCAATGGAGCTGGAGCAGAAATATCTGGTGGAGAACGAGGAAGCCATGAGCGAAGCCCGGCTGCTGCTGTCCACGCTGGTCCCGGCCAGCCGGCCGGAGCCCAAGGCCCAGCATGATTTATACTACGACACGCGGGATCTGGATCTGCTGAACCGGGGGGCCTCCCTGCGGGTCCGCCGGAAGGGAACCCAGTATCTGCTGACCATCAAGGACGGCGGCGGGCGGCGGGATGGGCGGTTCTGCCGGTCAGAGCAGGAATTTCCCCTGCGCCTGCCAGACCCGGAGTTCTGCCGGCCGGCCATTTTGTCCGCCTTTCCCGACCTGCCGGCAAATTGTGGCTTCCGGCCCATGGTGGGCGTGGAGAACCAGCGGACCACTCTGCTTCTGGACGGCAAGGTGGAAGCCGCGCTGGACCGGGTCACCTACACCCAGGGCGGCACACCCACCGGCGGGGAGCTCCAGCTGGAGCTGGAGGTCACGGGAGCGGGCGGCGAGGCCCTTTTGGACCGGCTGGTTCAGTCCCTCCGCTCGGTGCCCGGCCTGACCCCCATGTCCCAGTCCAAGTACCAGCGGGCTATGGCCTGCCGGCGGCGTTCTTTTCTTTGAAAAGAAAAGAACCAAAAGAAACTTCAAGCTGGATGGCTGAAAGAGCCACAGTGTAAAGTTCTTTTTGCTTCTTTTTCGTTCAAGAAAAAGAAGGAACAACAAAGGAGATGAAGCCTATGCTTCCGGAGCGAATGACAGCCCTGGGCACCGCGCGTTCGGTGATTCGGGAACTGTTTGAATTTGGAAAGGAGAGAGCTGCCGTCGTTGGGCCGGAGAATGTCTTTGATTTCTCAATCGGGAATCCCAGCGTGCCCCCGCCTCCCCAGGTGAACGAGGCCGCCATCCGGATTCTGTCCACGCAAGACCCGGTGCTCACCCACGGCTACACCAGCGCCGGTGGAGACGCCAACGCCCGCGCCCTGCTGGCCGGTTCCCTGAACCGCCGGTTCGGCGCCGGGCTGACCGGGGATGACCTCTATCTCACCGTGGGCGCCGCCGCCGCGCTGTGCTGCTGCTTCCACGGACTGACCTGCCCTGGGGATGAGTTTGTCGTGTTTGCCCCCTATTTTCCAGAGTATCAGGTCTTTATTGAGGGTGCGGGGGCTAAAATGGTGCTCATTCCCGCCGAGGTGGAGGGTTTTCAGATTTCCTTCGACGCCCTGGAGGCTGCGCTGACCCCCTGCACCAAGGGCGTGGTGGTCAACTCCCCCAACAACCCCTCCGGCTGCGTCTACTCCAGGGAGACCATTCAGCGGCTGGCTGGCCTGCTGAGCCGGAAGTCCGAGGAATACGGCCACCCCATTTATCTGATTACGGACGAGCCTTACCGGGAGATCGTTTACGACGGCGCTAAGGCGCCCTGGGTCCCCCATTTCTACGACAACACCATCGTGTGCTACTCCTACAGCAAATCCCTCTCCCTGCCCGGCGAGCGGATCGGCTATCTGGCCGTCTCTCCCAAAGCCTGGGAACATAAACTGGTCTACGCCGCCCTGGCCGGCGCGGGCAGATCTCTGGGCTATGTGAACGCACCCGCCCTGTTCCAGCAGGTGGCGGCGGAATGTGCCGCCCTGACCAGCGATTTGTCCGTCTACGCAGAAAACCGGCGGCTTCTCCTGGAGGGACTGCGGAAGCTCGGTTTTCGCTGCGTGACGCCAGGCGGCACCTTCTACCTCTTTCCTCAGAGTCTGGAAGCCGACGACGTGGCCTTCTGCCAGCGGGCCAAAGACTATGATTTGCTGCTGGTGCCCGGCAGCGGTTTCGGCTGTCCCGGTCATTTCCGCCTGTCTTATTGCGTGCCCACCGAGCGCATCCGGCGGGCTCTGCCCGTCTTCGCAAAGCTGGCGGAACGTTATCGGGCTTAAGGCTCCCGCTTCCGTGACCGTTTTGGCACGGCTTCTAAGATCCTGCTTAAAATCTCCAGGTGCGCCGGATGGGCCGGGATTTTTTTGCCCAGCAAGGAAAAAGCGCAGGAATACTGGATGGTATTCCGGGCATTTTTGACGCGGCTGGACGGAAAAAGGCTGACTCAGACGGCGGGCCGGGAGATTTTAAACAGGCTCTAACGTTGCAAAGCGCGGTATTTTGTGTTATCATACCTCCAAGAAAACGACACAGGAGGGTACCGATATGACAGATACAAAGGAACACCCTATCCGGGAAGCCCGCAGGCTCGTCACGTTGGCGCTGACACTGGTGATTCTGGGTGCGCTGTGCTTTGGCGGCGGGTTCCTGGTCAGGGGCCTCCAGGCTGATCCGCCGCCGGAACTGTCCGCCATTGTGGTCCAAAATGAGCTGCGGCAGGTCAGCCAGCTGGCTACAGCCCGCTACGGCTACACCAACATGGGCCAGTTTGAACAGACAAATGATTTTTATGGGATTACCCTTCCCTTCACCACCAAGCGGTTTATCGTAGCCTACGAGGGCGAGATTCTGGCGGGCGTGGACCTGGAAAAGGCCAAGGTGGACCTGACCGGACAGCAGCTGACCGTTTCCCTGCCCAAGGCGGAAATTCTTTCCCACGAAATCGACGAAAACAGTCTGGAAATCTTCGATGAGAGCCGGAATATTTTCAATCCCATCACGATTTCGGATTATAATGGCTTCCATCTGGATCAGAAGGGGAAGATGGAGGAAAAGGCAATTGGAAATGGCCTGCTCACCCTGGCGGAGGACCAGGCCCGGCGGGTGGCGGAACAGATTTTGCGGCCCCTGGCGGAGCAAAGTGAGCTGGAGCTTATTATTCAAAGTACATGAAAAACCGCCCTGACAGCTGTCAGGGCGGTTTTTCCGCGAGGCCCGGATGGCCGGGCCCCGCAGGACGCTGGAAAGAATTACTTGGCCTCAGCCTTGCGCTTCTTCTCGTCCATCACCAGCCAGGCAAGGCCAGCGCCGGAAGAGATTGCCAGAACAGCCCAAAGGTAGGCGCTGTCGCCAGTCTTGGGCACTTCCGCCAGAGGCACAAGGGCTTCGGGAATCTCTTCCACCTCCGGCACTTCGGCCAGAGGCACTTCCTCATCCGGGATAATCATCTCCGGCACCTCCGCCAGAGGCACTTCCTCATCCGGGATAATCACCTCCGGCACTTCGGCCAGGGGCACTTCCCCGTCCGAAATAATCGTCTCCGGCACCTCCGCCAGAGGCGCTTCCTCGTCCGGGACGTCCACCTCAGGCACCTCCGCCAGAGGCACTTCCTCATCCGGGACGACTACCTCGGGCACTTCGGCCAGAGGTACATCCTCATCCGGAACGTCTACCACAGGCGGGGTATTGTCATCCACAGGCGGGACAACAGGCACGTAACCGTCATCATCATCGCCGTCGTCATCATCGTCCGTGGTGGGCGGCGGGGTGTAATCGCCGCCGCCGTCAACAACCGTATACAGCACATCAATGACGACATTCCCCGCGGGCATAGCTCCAGTGACCACACTGGGGCTGGCACGATAGCCGGTGATTCCGGGGGAGGGCACGCTGTAGGCCGTGCCTTCCGCAAGCTGTTCGCGCACATACGGCTCAGCCGCCTCACTGCGGTCAGCACTGTAGAGATAATTGATGGTCAGGGTGTAGGTTTCAGCAGGCACAGGCCGATAAACCACAGTGTACCCTGTGTCAGACGCAGGCATGCTGCCCGTAATCTGAAGCACGCTGGGCGTATAGCCGTCAATTGTGGGCGAGGGCACATTGTATTCCTTGCCCTCTTCCAGTTGGGCGCTGTACTGGGCATAGGCTACGCCGCCATTCTCGTACACATAGTTGATCGTCAGGGTGTACCCGACAGCCGGCAGCGCTTCCCATTCCGCTGTGATGGTAAGGACCTTCTTGCCAACGCCGTCTACACTCTCTACAGGAGCAGACCAGCCGGTGAACCTGTAGCCCTCACGGGTGGGGTCCGCAGGGTATTGGTCCGCGTAATCTGTACCATCGCTGAGCACCATACCTTTGATGGTGCCCTTGGTGCCAGTCTCGTAACCGTTCACCCACTGTACGGTGTAGGTATCGGGCTGAGCGGGCACATCCGTGGCAGTCCAGGAACCTGTCCACGCCACATCTGCTGCGGGCATGGTGAATTTGCCTTCTGTGATTGTGACATTAGCCTCAGTCTGCCAGCCGTTGAAGCTGTAAATCTTACCATCAATCGGAAAGACACCATAGTCACGCACGCCGACCTCATCACCCTCGGCATAGTCGCCGCCTTCGGGCAGGTACTGTAAAAGCGCCTCAGGAGTGCCTTCCTCGAAAGACCAGGTTACCTTGTACTTGGGCGTTGGTGTGGGGTCCTTTTCCCACTTGGCATACAGTGTGGTATCCTTATCAATGGTAAGCTCGCCCGTTACAACCGCTGTGCCTTTCTGCCAGCCCTTAAATGTGTAACCCTCGCGGGTGGGCTCCTCAGTGGAGACAGTAAAGACAGCGCTTTCCCCAACCTTCACCGTTTTGGTTTCCGGTTCGGGCGCGCCCTCACCGCCAAGGGCGTCGTAGGACAGGGTGATGCTTTTCTCAGCTTCCTCGACTGTCACCGGGGGTGCCTCAGCCTCAACCGGCTTGCTGCCTTCGTTCGTGTTGCCTGTGACTGTCACCTTGTTGGTGTAGGTGCCTTCGGGGGCATTCTCCAAGGTTGCGGTGAATGTTTTGCTTTCACCAATGCCCAGGTCAAACGTGCCGACGTCAGGAACAATGGTAACGCCCTCCAAGGCATCCGTCAAGACCAGCCCTTCCGCAGCCGCAAAACCGTTGTTCTCGACCGTGATGGTCCAAGTGATGGTGTCACCGGCCTGGTACTCGGTCTTTTCGGGGGTCTTGGTGACATCCACTTCAGGCCACTTCTGGTCCGGAGCGGGCTCACCCTTGATCTCCGAAATCACACCATCCAGGTGCCAAGTCGCGGCATACTCACCTGGGGTATAGTCGGTTGCACCTTTAGAACGAATCAGCCGCCACTCCACTGTTATTTCGGAGTCACCCGCAATCACAATAGTGTTATTATTGTAGCGGTCTACATTGCCAGCGTTGCCGCTTCCCAACTGAGCTACAACTGTTGATACAAGCTCCGACTCCGGTCCAAAAGCATTCTCATATTCATACTCTGAAGGATCGGGGAAACCGGTCATCTCAAGTGTACCAACCGTGTACCAACCATGCTGATTGCGGTCAATGCCCTCAATGCCTTTACCATCTTCTCTGACCACATAAACATAGATAGTCTGTGAAGAGGTTGGCTCAGTATTGGTGCTCGCCTGTTCTACATTTACAGGGACCATAGCCGCAGGGTCATCCTCAACGGGCGCAGTCTCCTCGGGAACCTCAGGGGTCTCCTCCGGAAGCGCAAGCGTCTCCTCGGGAACCTCGGGGGTCTCCTCCGGAAGTGCAAGCGTCTCCTCGGGGACCTCGGGGGTCTCGACAGGCTGACTGTCCACAATGCCAGGCGCATCATTCACTTCAAGCTCATCCGTCGCGAAGGCGGTGAGCTGGAGCATGCTCATGCACATGATGAAGGCCAAAACCATGGCCAGCGAACGCCTGCCAAATTGTTTCAAATTCTTCATATATTTTTCCTTTCTTTGCAGATAATCGGACGCAAAGTATCCGGCAGCCGAACGAGCATGGGGAACGAACGTTCCCGTTAGCCTCTGGCTTTGCAGCCCCAGCGTTTCCACTGGTTTGCGAATTGCAGCCGAACGAGCATCGTGTTAAGGGGCTTGCTTCCAAATTTCCTTAACACCCCAGCCTCTGGCTTTGCGTCCCATCGTTTCCAATGGTTTGCCGGTTACGCCGTGTTCTCCCGCCGCCGGCGCTTTTGACGGCGGGCCAATTCCAGGGCGGAAACGCCTCCCTCATAAGATGCTCCCCCCTTTCCGTCAGATTTCACCCAGCCGGAAATTTACAAAAACCTGTACTTTCCTGCAATGCCATTTTATATGTAAAAAACTACGCTGAGGTATTGAAACCAGCGCTGAAATGTGGTATTCTTTACAAGAACAAGTATGAACAGCCAACTTGCAGGAAAGTACAGAATATTGCATCTGTATCTATCTCCCTTGTATCCTCGTGCTCAGTTTCGCAAACCTTTACTATACGATAGTGAGCATATGGAGTATCCGGGTTTACATGGTCTGTCTCTGGGTCTGACGGCGTTGGTTGGAGCGGATCGTCAGACCCATGAGGCGGTACGGCTGGAGGATTCCCTGCGGGTGGATAATTCTCTTCATCCCAAGTATAGTTGATGTATCATTTGATTTTAAGTGATACAAGAATAAAGACCAGCCCGGCTGCTTTAACTGCTGTATTGTCTACAGATTTGCCATTATCTAGTAATCGTAACCTTTCCCAACGTCTTGCGTCAGAGAAAGCGGCGTGAGAAAATACAATAGAGTCCAATAAAGTGCCATGTACTTTTGAGCGTACATGGCACTGCCTGTAGCGGGATCGTTTTTTTGGGGAAGACAGGATGGAACGGAGACTGCAAAGTGTAAATCATCACAGCCGTCTGGCGGAGTGGATCCGGCGAGTGGAAGCGTGCCGGAAGAGCGGGTAAGCGAATGGTGTGCGGGACAAGGGATCCCGGTATCCACCACATATATAGCTGGCAGAGGAAGGTGTTCCAGGCTGAACATCATTTGATGGACTTCAATTCGTAAAGTAGATTTTAAGCGCCTATCTCAAACTGATTCGCACGCATCTTGCCTGCATCGTTTCCGCCATGCTTCCCCAAAATCCCCGGCAATCCACAAAGGATTGCCGGGGATTTTGGCTTCCCTTGACGAAAAATCTGACGGCGCAATCTGTGCACGCCGAATTCTGGGATAGGATCTAAGGAACCACCGGCACGGCCGCTATAATTTACCGAAAGCGGCTGCATATTTCCATGGAAAACACGCAAGATAATGGCACCCTGATGATTACAAGGAGGTCGATTATCTGTGCTAGTTCCTCAAACCATGCTGCGCCGCATGCTGCCCTTTGCGCTAGCTCTGGCGCTGGCTGCCGCTTACTTCTCTCCCGCGTCGGCGTTCCTGTTCCAGCCGGAGGCGGAGGACCCCAATGCCACCGTGGCCGCTTTCGGCAAAAACGGACTGCTCACCGATGTCTTCCGCTTTTCCGAATCGGATTTCCGTGTGCTGGCCGACGGCAAGGCCACGCTGACTGGGATTCAGGTGACTGCGCTGCCCCCGGTTGAGGCGGGAGTACTCCAAATTGGAAACGAGTTGATTGCTCCTGGCGACACCATCCAGACCGCCGCACTGGATGGATTGAAGTTCTATCCCACCGCACTGGGAGAAACCTCGGCCTGTTTCTCCTTCCTGCCCCTCTTCTCCACCGGCGCGGCCAGCGAACCTGTGAATGTGGACCTTTACCTGCTCTCGGAAGCCAACAGCGGCCCCATTGCGGAGAACCTGACCCTGAGCACCTACAAAAACGTGGCCATCTCCGGCCAGTTTGCCGCAGTGGACCCGGAAGGTGACCTGCTCACCTTCCAATTGATGGACAAGCCCGCCCGTGGCGCGGTCACTATCTCGGAGGACGGTTCCGGAACCTTCCTTTACACCCCCTACGAGAACAAGACCGGCAAAGACTCCTTCACTTATATCGCCATTGACGCAGTGGGCAACCAGTCTGCGCCGGCCACGGTGTCCGTCCGCATTGACAAGGCCAAGACCAAGGTGACCTATGCGGACCTGAGCGGGCACCCAGCCCACAAGGCGGCCATCCGCCTGGCGGAAGAGGGGGTATTTGTGGGCGCGTCCATGAACGGAAAATCCTTTTTCCAGCCGGATACACCGGTGTCCCGGAGCGAATTCCTGGCCATGGCCATGCAGGCCACTGGTGTGAGCGCCCTGTCCAACGTAACCTCCACGGGCTTTGCGGACGACAGCGCCATTGCTGCCTGGGCCAAGGGCTATGTGGCTTCCGCCCTCCAGTCCGGACTGATTCAGGGTAGCCGGAATCCGGAAGGCCAGGTGGTGTTTGCGCCCAACGACGCGATTACAGCGGCAGAGGCATCCGTCCTGCTGGACCGGATGCTGAATGTGACCAATGTCAGTGTGGAAACCTTCGGCTATGATGCCAGCCTGGCCCCGGAGTGGGCTACCCAGGCGGCGGTCAATCTGACCTCCTGCGGTGTCCTGCCCGCCTCGGCCTCCCTGACGGAGACCCTGAACCGGGGCGAGGCGGCAGAGCTGCTGTGTTCTGCCCTGGAGCTGCTGGACAGCCGCAAGCCCGCCGGATTTTTCTCGTTCTTTTCTTGAAAAATTCAACGATACTTGATTTTGCGAGGCAAAAGCTGAACTGAAAGAGCACCCCGTCTGCCAGGTACTGGCATACGGGGTGCTCAGCTTGTCGAACAAGAGGAACTTGAAAATAGGATGACAAAACGGCCAGGGCTTTGCGTGGGGGGATCGTGTGAAAGGGGGGCGAAGCTCCCGCTTTCGCGTGCAGTCGCCCGCCCGCAGGCAACTGATTTCGTCATCTGGGATAACACCAGCAGTCTGTCTCGTGGTCGTTGACCACGCCCACAGCCTGCAAAAAAGAGTAGATGATGACGGTCCCTACGAACTTCATCCCCCGGCGCTTCAAATCCGCTGAAACCCGGTCGGACAGGTCAGAGCTGGCGCGAACCTGATCGTCCGTGTTCAAAATGACCTGCCCCTGAGTGAAGCCCCAGAGGTAACGGTCAAAGGAACCGAACTCCTTCTGTATCTCCAGAAACACAGTTGCATTTTTGACAGACGCCTCGATTTTTCGGCGGTTGCGTACAATACCGGAATCGGCCATCAGCGACGCCAGCTTTTCAGCTCCGTACCCGGCCACAAGGGCAGGATCAAAATGGTCAAAGGCGTTGCGGAAGGCCTCCCGTTTTTTCAGGATGGTAATCCAGGATAAACCCGCCTGAAAGCCCTCCAGAATCAGCATCTCAAACAGCTTCCGGTCATCGTGCTCCGGCCGGCCCCATTCCTGGTCATGGTAGGCGGTATAAAGCTCCGAGCCAGGGGCAGCCCAGCGGCATCGTTTCAATTCCAAGGGAAAGAACACCTCGCTTTCACCCCCTATTGTATCAAATGAGCGCCTATGGCGCAAGAAGGAACGGAGGCCGTGCTTTGACTTCTGACACGCTATAGCGAAGAATATCCATTTTTGCTTTTCGGGTGATATGGAGCAAAGGGAACGCTGTAGTCTTTCAGGTATTGGACCAGTAAAGCGGAATTGTCCATACTCCAGGCGAACTTCGCCATAACCTGATGTTGATAATCATATAAAATATTACTTCCCGTAGACGGTCCGATGATGACTCCAGCCACGTCATAAACACAGAAGGTCCGGCCTGCTCCGAAGGTGGGGATAGTCCTTATAGTCTCGCCGCTGATTTCCAGCTTTCCGCCCACCCAAAACCGTTTGGGAAGCGCCTGCCGGACTGGCAAACGATCCGGCCAGCTGTTGTACAGGGCGCCTCCAGCGTAGACGGCCGCCGCCCGCCGGGGGTCCGACGCCCAGCTTGGATCTGTGTAGCGGAGCAGGAGGCCCTGCCCCATCCGTGCGCCCAGCAGCGCCAGAAACACAAACGCAGCGAGTGGAGGAAGAAACTGGTGCGTCAAAAGGGATTCCCAGTTCCGAAGAAGGATATTCAGCCAATCCGTCTGTGAGAAATCGACCGGCCTGGAAGTGGATGCCAGAAAGGCCGCCGGCACTGCCAGCATGGTGGCAATCTGAGTGATGTAATAGGCGAAGAACCGGGCGTTTTTGCCGCCTCTCCACCCGCCAAAGAGCCGGTAGCCCAAACAGGAGGCCGCGCCCACTGGAATACAGCTGGGCAGCAGCAGCTTCATGATGAACTCAGGCACGGAAAGAAACAGCTGAACCCAGAGAAAAAACGCGAGGAGCGTACCCAGAAACGCGCCCAGAGCGCCCCGAACCGCGCTGCCCTGACGCACTTTAGCGCCCATAAAAACGCCCCTTTCCGTCAAATCAAAAGCCGGCTACTTCTCCGCAACCAATAAAAACCGGTGAATGGTGCCCTCGATTTTCCCGCTCCGCTCCAGCTCCTTCTGCATCTCCAGAAGCCGGTCAAAGCACTTCTCCACGGAAAAGCCGGGGAACTCCCACTCAATAATCCGGGCAAACCAGACAAAGGCACCGATGTCATAGAATAAAATGGGCCGGTAAGCCTCTTCACCATGGAGAATGTGAAATCCGGCAGCCTCAAATTCCTGACGCTGTTCGGACAGATTCAGGTGGGGAAAGGGCTTTTCGGTTCCTGGCAGCACCATGTCCACCAACTCCCGGTCGTTGTCGCCGCCCACCTGTTCCGTGATAAAAATCCCGCCCTTTTTCAGCAGCCGGAACAGCTCAGAAGCGTCGAAACTCCCGTGGCGGTTGAGGATGAGATCAAAGGTTCTGTCAGGAAAGGGAATCTCGGACGGGTCCGCGCACGCCCGGAAGTCGATGCCCAGCGGAAGCAGGGTTTCCCGGCAGAGCCGCACATTGGGCGGATAGCCCTCTGTGGCGGCAGTCTTGTCGGGGGGATGCTGGAGTGATAGCAAAAATTCTCCGCCGCCGGTGTCATAGTCCAGCAGCATGGCGCCGTCCCGCAGATATTGGCGGACGGTCTCCCGGTAACTCCAGGGAAGGTCATGTTCTTCCTCATACCTGCCCTGAATATGGGAAAAGTCCCAGCCATGGATGTGAGCCTGATTTTCTTCTTCCTGCCAAATGTTTCGCAATTCCAAAAGATTCATGATCCTGCCCCTTTCAGATGATTGTGCTGGTATTGTTTATTTTGAGAATTGATCTAGTTCATGGCTTGAAGATCGATATCCCGCCGTCTTTCTGGGATGGCTGGTCTTACCGTAATCCAGCTTCTGGCGCTGGCCGTTTCCAGCCAGCGCCAGCCGTAACTTCAGGGTTTAAGCCTTTCAGGGCGTTACCCCGTCATTCCACCTATCGCAGTATCAGTTGTTGCTTCCGAATTATCTCGGAAGCCCACATTTTTAGCACTACTCGGTCCTAACGCCCATAACGCTTTGTTCCCTTTTGTATGCAACGTGTCGCACTATGCCAAAAAACACCGCCTATCGTCTTATGAGCTTTCCGCTTACTTCCGAAGTGCACAGATTAGCGAGACAAAATCCTTGTTGGAAGGCGAAAAAGCGCAGGAACACTGGATACATTTCAAGCTTTTTTAATAAAGCCAGGCGCGGTTTTGTCCGCAAAGAATGTGTGCTGAGGCATTGCTACAGCTTCTCAGGGCTGGAAGACAGCGTTGTTCAGCAAAATCCATCGAAAGCGGTCAAACGATAAAAAATATAGGGGCCGGTTCCGCCGTATGAAACCCCTTGCCGGGGCAATACTGAACTTGAACAGTCAAGTCAGATTGCTTCGGCAGGGGGGTAAGTTCATGCAGGGCAAAGTTGAAATCTGCGGCGTGAATACGTCAAAGCTGAAGGTGCTGAAAAACAGTGAAATGGTGGAGCTGCTCAAACGGGTCAAGCAGGGCGACCGAAAGGCCCGGGAGGAGATGATCGAAGGAAATCTGCGGCTAGTGCTGTCGGTGATCCAGCGGTTTGCCAACCGGGGGGAGAACATGGACGACTTGTTCCAGATCGGCTGCATCGGCCTCATCAAGGCCATTGACAACTTTGACGCAGAGCAGTACGAAGTGCGGTTCAGCACCTACGGCGTGCCCATGATCGCCGGAGAAATCCGGCGGTTTCTGCGGGATTCGTCCGCCCTCCGGGTGAGCCGCTCCATGCGGGACACCGCTTACAAGGTTTTGCAGGCCAAGGAGGCCTTTATGGCGAAGCATCAGCGGGAGCCCACAGTAGAGGAAGTTGCCAAGGAGCTGGATATCCGCCGGGAAGACGTTGTATTCGCGCTGGATGCCATCGCGGACCCGGTCTCCCTCTATGACCCGGTATACTCCGACGGGGGCGACACCATCTGCGTCATGGACCAAGTGAAGGACAGCAAAAACACAGATGAAAACTGGCTGGAGCAGATTGCCCTGCGGGAGGCCATCGACCAGCTGACCGACCGGGAAAAGCGGATTTTGAACCTGCGCTTCTTTCAGGGGAAAACTCAGATGGAGGTGTCCGCCGAGGTGGGCATTTCTCAGGCCCAAGTGTCCCGGCTGGAAAAGAGCGCAATCCAGCAGATTCGCAAAAATCTGTAAGCCTTTCCTGCGGCGGCGTAGCGGGGGCAACCCCCCGCCCTACCTAACGGTCTCTGAATGGTCCCGTTTTCTTGAGGCCGGCCGGAGGAAGGAGAATTTGGTCTCTGAGCACACCACGGCCACAAAAATCAGGGCGAAGCCGGCCACCAGCCGGAATGTCACCGGGTCTCCGTAGAACAGAACAGAGAACAGCACGCCGAAGACCGATTCCAGCGACAGGAGAACCGCCGCCGAGGCCGGGTCAGACCAGACCTGTCCCACGTTTTGGAAGAGCAGGGCCACGGTGGTGGCCATGACGCACAAGTAGGCCAGCGAGCCCAGCACTTCCGGGCTGGCCAGCGCCGTCACTGGGAAGGCACTTCCGGAGGCAAAGCCGCAGATCCAGGCGAAGAGTCCGGCGAAGGCGAACTGAAACACGGTCAGCAGATAGATATCCTTTTCCGGGGACACCTTAGCCACCGCGATAATATGCGCCGCGTAAAATACCGCGCAAAGCAGGGTGAGCCAGTCCCCCCAGGTGATGGAGAAATCGCTGGTCAGCGACACCAGTCCCACGCCAGTGATGCAAAGGACCGCTGCCAGGATGTTGAAGCGGTCCGGCCGCTGCTTCATCACGGCCCAATTGAGGAAGGGCACAATGACACAGTACACGGCAGTCAGAAAGGCGTTTTTGGAGGGAGTGGTGCCCGCCAGTCCAAAGGTCTGGATCGAGTAGGCCAGGAACAAAAAGCCACCCATGACCGCTCCCCGCCACAGATAATCCAGGTGCATCTGACTCCGCCACTTTGGCAGGCAGAACAGCGCCAGCAAAGCGGCGCCGGCGGTGAAGCGAATCGCCAGCAGATAGAAGGTGGGAATGGCGTCCAGGGTGTTCTTCATCATGAAGAAGGAGGAGCCCCAGATCAGCGCCGCAGAGAGCAGCATAGGTTTGGAAAGCCTGTGCATCACAGATGGATTCATGGGAATCAACTCCAGGTTACAAACTATTTGTGTGGATGTCAGCATAAAGCGGAAACAGCTTGAGGTTACGTCTGTCTCCTATTCTTCGTTTCTATTCCGGCCCAGCCGCGGAGCTGGGGCGGTGTGGTTTGCGGGACTAACGCAACGCAAAACAGTAATATTATAGCAAAGAACGGGTTGAAATGCAAGTTTCATGCCATGGCTTCCCATCAAAAACTTTTTCAACGCTCTGCGGTTGGCTGCACGGAGGCGTCCGCTGATTCTCCCCGGCAGTTTTGTCAATTTCCCTTTATAAAAGGCGGAACGCACGCTAAAACGCACGCGCCAAAGGCGCGTGCGTTCCCTTTTCCAGATTACAGGTACTCTGGGGGCTCCAGCCCCACTGTCCCATGGTAGCAGCGGGGACCATCCTCCCCACCCAGCAGCACCACACCGTAGGAGGGCTTCCGAAAATCCCCGATACTGCCCGGATTCATCCAGGTGAGCGTCCCGTCAACACCCCCTGCCGCCTTATGCGTATGCCCGAACAGCAGCAAATCCGCCGCACGTTCATGCGCGGCCTGTATGGCTTCATGATACCCGCTCTTGACGCGCCGGGTGTGCCCGTGGCAGAGCATGACGCGGCAGTCCTCCACAGTCATCAGACGCTCCTGCAACTCACCCGGCACAAAGTCGCAGTTTCCAGGCACCTGCTCCAGCGGAAGCCCCGGATAGGCATAGCCCAGCTCCCGTGCCTCCCGCCAGCCGTCCCCCAGGTGCAGAACCATGTCCGGCCGCTCTTTCTCCACAGCCGCCACCATATTGGCCAGATTTCCGTGAGAATCAGATAATATCAGCAATTTCATGAAAGTTTTCCTTTCTGAACAGCCTTCCGCAGGCTTCATCTGAGCGAACGGGAAAGACGGCGTGACCGAAGCCACGCCGTCTCAGCTTGTTGAAAAAACAGAGGCAATCAGGAGGTAGCCACCAGGCCGCCGTCAGGATAGATGGAGTTGGAGGTCACGAAGTCAGCCGCAGGAGAAGCCAGGTACAGCACGGTGCCAACGATATCGGACTCATAGCCGATACGCATGGCAGGCTGAGAAGCGGCAATGTTGTTGCGGACCTTCTCATCAGGGGGCAGCAGGCCGACCATCATCGGGGTGTAGGTGATGGTGGGGCCGACCAGGTTGACCTGGATGTTGGGACGCAGGTCAGCAGCGAAAGCTTTGGTCAGCATCTCCACAGCGCCCTTGGTGGTGTTGTAGGGCACGTTGCCGTTACCGCCATTGGCCACGGCGCGGATGCCGCGGACGGAGCCGATGTTGATGATCTTGCCGTAGCCCTGGCAGGGAGTGGCCTTGCCGTGCTCAAAGGTGGAGGGATCAGCAGTCTGACCGTCCTCGACGTTATGCTCCTTCATCCAGTTGCCGAAGTACTTGCAGGTGAACATCACGGAGGTGATATTGGTATTCAGCATGCCGTTCCAAACATCAGTGTCGATCTCCCAGGACCACATCTTCTTGTTGAAGCCCTGAGAATTGACCAGGATGTCGCAGCCGCCCAGACCCTCTTCACTGACGGTGAACGCCAGCATCTTCTTGACGGTCTCTTCGTCGCCGGCATCGCCCGCGAAATAGGTGACCTTGACGCCAGCAGCCGCGCCGGCCTCGATATCCTTGCAGGCTTCCTTCAGAGCGTCCTCGCGGCGGGAGGAAATCAGCACGCTTACGCCGCGCTGGGCGAACGCCTTGGCGATCTCCTTGCCGAAGCCGCCCGCGCCGCCGACGATGACGGCCTTCTTACCACTGATGTCAAAAATATCGGCATAATTGCCATTGAATACCTTAGGCATGTTGCATTACTCCTTAATATTATGTTGTTCCTACTTTTCTTGAAAGAAAAGCAGCAAAAGAACTTCAAACTGATTCTACCGGACCTCTACATCCGCCCACCGTTTTAAGTTCTTTTTGGTTCTTTTTCTTCCAGGAAAAAGAACCAAAATCTGCATCCTTACGCCTGGGGAGCGGGAGGCAGCAGGCAGACCAGCATCTTGGTGACGGTGGTGCCGTTGTTGGTGACAGACTTGGGGCAGCCGGGGCAACAGTGGAAGGAGTCGCCCGCGTTCAAAACGGTCTCGCCGTCCTCGGTCTTCAGTGTCATCTGGCCCTCCAGGATGTAGTAGATGGACTCCAGCGCGTTGGCGCCGTAATCGCAGCCGCCGCCGGGCACGAAGTAGGTGATGCCCTGAACCATCTTGCCGCCGTCCACGTCGGCAGGATCGTGCAGCCGGGTGGGAACGCACTCATTGTGACCGGGAGCAGTGTAGGTGTAGATGGTGGAGCCCTCCACGCCCTTCGCTCTCTGAATCTTGTACTGAGCCATGATAAAAACTTCCTTTCCCAAAAGAATTTCTGCAAGGCTTTGTCATCCGGCGGACAGGCCGGAACCAGCCGCCGGTGTTGCTTACCTTTATTTAGTTTAGCACACTATTCCACAAAGTTCAAGAGATAAACGGATGGAACCTACCCGGATAGTACGAAATTTTTCGTTGTGTAGATGTAAATTTTAGCACCCGCTTTTTGTGCAAAACAGACAAATCAGGCCAAACTTTCTGGACTTCCTGAGCGCCGCCGCGCCGGACGCTCAATATTCGTAGATGCCGCCGCCGATGAACTCCCGGATCAGAGAGTCCCCGGCCACCAGCTCGGGCGCAATGGGCGCGAACTGGTGGAAGGCGTCAACCAGGTCCAGCAGCTCCTTCCGGCGGGGATTTTCGTCGGGAATGGCCTCAAAAAGCGGCGAGGCGTAATGCCGCATGACGGACACCTCGTAAGGGATGGAGGAGTCGAACTTGATGTGAGCCTTATTCTTGAAGGGAGAGATATAGAGCTTCTCCCCCCGCCGGACGTTGGCCCACATGTCCATGGTCATTTCCACGCTGGAGCCCCGGAAGTTGTAGTCCCGAACGGCCCGGCGGCTCAGCCGCATCCAAGTCCCCTTAAACCGGAGCTTGTCGCCGTCCATCACGTTGGAGCGGGCGGACAAATAGAATCGGACCGCTTCCGGGTGGCGGCTGGTCAGATCGTCGTTGAGGGCGTGGATTCCCTCAAAGATGGCGATTTCACTCTTGCCCAGCTGGAGGCGGGTTCCCCGGCTGGTGTCCCGCATCTGGCGGGCGAATTCAAACCGGGGTACGATGACCTCTTCTCCCCGGCTGAGCTGGGTGAAGTGCTGGCTGAGCAGGTCCATGTCCAGGCAGCGGGGGGACTCGTAATCAATGGCGCCATCCGGAGTTCGGGGCGCGGTCTTGGGATTGATGGTCACAAAGTAGTTGTCCAATGAAATGGTGTGGGAGTGAGCGCCCCGGCGCTCCAGCTCCTCCTCGATTTTCATGGCAGTGGTGGTCTTGCCCGATCCGGAGGGGCCAGACAGCAGAACGATGGGGCTTTCCTTCCGGCGGCTCAGGATATAATCGGCGGCCTGGGCGATTTTTTTCTGGAACTTCGCGTCACATTCCTCCAGAAAACCTTTGACGTCAGTTTCAATGCAGTGGTTGATCTCGTTGATCTGATACGGCATAAGGAGCCTCCTCCCATGTGATGATAATTATACCATAATCCATCCCAAAGCCGCTGTCAAGGAAAACCAGCCAAAACGGGAGTGCATTTCTCTGGTTTCTCTTGCCGGGGCGGCGGAAGTCGTGGGCGTGGTGGGCACAGGTGCGCCGGAGACTGCCAGCTTGCCCCATCCCTTGCCGTTTATGCTTACATGTCCTTTTCTGTCTCAGAAGGGGAAGCCGTGCCGTATATGAAGGGCGTAATTTCATTGCCTTCGGCGTCCACAAAAGCCCGTTTGTCCTCAAAGCTCATCTCAGGCGCCGCACCGCCGGAGAAAGGCCCAATCGCGGCGTATTTACAAGGCACGTCTGTTCTTCCGGCTTTCTATCACCAGCTTCCTGAACTATGGCGTATATCGTTTGTTCGGTATCCCCTTTGGCATAATATAGCACCCCATTCGTTAGATCGTATACCATACTTGTCTAACAAATGGGGTGCAGTTCACTTCAGGCAGGGCCGTGTTCTTTGCTGCATTACTGGCGCAGGCAGAGGCAGTATTGATAGGGCTCCATCAGCATGCGCTCGCAGGTCCGGCCTTCTCCGGAAATCAGGTCGGTAAAGTCTCCCTCCATCGCGTCCAGGGAGACCATCTGATGGCTGCCGGAGAAGTTGAAGAGGCAGACCAGCGTTTCCTTTTCCGTCCGGCGCACCAGGGCCAGCACATGGAAATTGTGGGTGTCCCAGGTGGAGACGGACGCCTGGGGCCCAAAACAGGGCTGTGTCAGCCGGAGATGCTCCAGCTGCCGCAGTCCGTCCCAGATCTGCCGCTGAACCGTGCCCTCCTGAGTCCGCAGGGCGGCGTTCTTCCACTGGAAGGGGGTCCGGTGCAGGTTCCGGCTGTCCTCCCGCAGAACCGGGTCGTTGTGGTAGCCGTAGCCGTTGAGCTGGCCGATTTCGTCGCCGCTGGACAGCATGGGGAAGCCGCCCATGCACATCATGGCTCCGTGCATCATCAGGTCCCGCTGAATCCCCATAGACACCTGACACGCATCCTCCTCATAGAGGCCCTTTTCAATGCCGCAGAGGCTGGCGGTGGTGCCGCAGGTCCGGGCGTCCTGGGTGTAGGGGTTGTAATTGTACCGCTCCCCGCGGGCAAAGCTGCCGGGAAAGCTGCCCTCGTAGAACTCATAGAGATACTTTTTGTGGGCCAGAGGGTCCATGCCGATGGACTGGCCGTAGGCCTCGTTGAGGCCCCACCCGATGTCGTCGTGACAGCGCAGGTAGTTGACAAAGCAGCAGTGTCCAGGCAGGGAATGAAGGTCGTCCAGCTGCTGCTTGAGCTGCCGGATATCGGTGGAGGCCAGCGCGCTCCACTGGGTGGCCATGGTGGAAGCGTTGTAGAGGAGGTGGCACTCCGGCTTCTCCGCCGTGCCGAAGTAGGGGGCCAGCTCCCAGGGCGCCATGACCACCTCCCCCTTCAGGATGACGCCGGGGCAGACAATTTCTGTGATAAGGCGGATCATCCGCATGATGGTGTGAACCTGGGGCAGATTGCGGCAGCTGGTCCCGATCTCCTTCCAGAGGTAGGGCACCGCGTCGATACGGAGCACCTCCACACCCAGATTGGCCAACCTGAGCATGCTTGCCGTCATCTCATTGAAGACCACCGGGTTGCGGTAGTTCAAATCCCACTGATAAGGGTGGAAGGAGGAACAGACGTACTTCCCCATCTGCTCCTGGTAAATAAAGCTGCCCGGAGCGGTCTCCGGAAACACGTCGGGGATGGTCCGCTCCATTTCCCGGGGAATGTCCGGGGTGTCAAAGCAGATGTACCGGCTGGTATACTCCCCCTCCCCCGCTTTGGCACGCATGGCCCATTCATGGGTGTCGGCGGTGTGGTTGATGACGAAATCCAGGCATAGGCTCATATTCCGCGCCCGCATAGCGGCGGTGAGGCGGCTCAGGTCCTCATTGGTGCCCAGGGCGGGGTCCACCTGGTTGAAGTCCTCCACCGCATATCCCCCGTCGTTGTCCGGGTGAGGCATCTTCAGCAGGGGCATCAGATGCAGATAGGTAATGCCCTGCTCCTGGAGGTAGTCCAGCCGGTTTTCCAACCCCCGCAGGTTTCCGGCGAAGAGCTGAGTGTACATGGTGACCCCCAGCATGCCGCCGGACCGGAACCAATCCGGATGGCGCTCCCGGCGCTCGTCCAGACGGCGGAGGGATGTACTCCGCTCCTCATAGAGGTCCGCCATGGACGCCTCCAGCTCATTGAGCCGGTCACGGTTGTTATAGAGCTCCATGTAAAGCCATTCCAGCTCGTCCTTCCGCTGGGCCAGGCGGCGTTCAAACTCGTTCACAGCGCTTCCGCCTCCTTTGGGCCCTCTGCGGCCAGGGCTTCCACCTCTTCCAGGGTGGGCATACTACGCAGGGCGCCCTTCCGGGTTGTGACCAGCCCTGCCGCAGCATTGGCAAAGCGGAGCATTTCCATCAGCTTTTCCTGGTCCAGCGCCTCCAGGCCGTACTTCAGCACAAAGTGAAGGCAGCAGCCGCAGAAGGTGTCCCCCGCTCCGGTGGTATCAATGGCCTTCACCTGGGTGTAAGCGGGGCAGAAAACGTAGTGGTTTTGCCACAGGGCAATGCTGCCGCCCCGGCCTCGGGTGACCAGCATCAGCTTAATGTTGGGGTACTTCTGCCGGAGCTGGGCCGCGCCCTCAGACCAGCCCTCGCAGCCGGTGAGGAAGGCCAGCTCCTCCTCCGCGATTTTCAGCACGTTGCACACGGAGCAGCCCCACAGCATCTGTTCTCTGGCCTCATCCAGGTCTCCCCAAAGGGATTCCCGCAGGTTGGGGTCAAAGCTGATGATCGCTCCGGCCCCCTGGGCCCGCCGCACGGCGGTGATGGTGGCGGAAAGGGCGGGATTTCCGGTGAGAGACAGGGAACCGAAGTGGAAAATCCGGGTCGTTTCCAGCTCCTTTTTGGGCAGCTCCTCCGGCCGCAGCATCACGTCCGCGCCGGGGCCGCGGTAAAAGCTGAATTCCCGGTCTCCGTCCGGCGCGTTCTGGACGAAGGCCAGCGTGGTTGGAACAACCGGGTCCTTGACCAGCCCCACGCTGGAGATGCCGGCCTCCTCAATGGCGTCTTTGAGCATGCGGCCAAACATGTCGTCCCCCACCTTGCCGGAAAAGGCGGTGGACCGGCCCAGCCGGGCCAGCATGGCCAGCACATTGCAGGGCGCTCCGCCGGGGTTTGCCTCAAACAGAGGATTTCCCTCGGACTCCCGCCTAGTAAAGTCAATTAAAAGCTCACCCAATGCGATGACATCATACATTTTGAAATATCCTCATTTCATGGTTGGTTTTGGGAGCAGTTTATGATATGATATATCATCCCGTTTTAGGACAAGGATGAGGACCGGCCCGATGAAGGGTCAAGCCGGCCCTGGCGGAGGAGCCTCCGCCAGGATAAGAGAGGACGTGTTTGATGTGAAAGAATACTCTTTTTCCATGTTTCCCAACGAGAGCTTTCTGGACTTGCAGCTGTTTCAGTATGGATGGGAGCAATGCGAGCCCTTGTATTCCTATGGACCCCATATCCGCAATCACTATCTGTTCCACTACGTCATTGACGGACAGGGCTTTCTGGATTCCGCCGCCCTGGACGGAATCAGCCGGAACTACAGTCTGTCCACCAACCAGGGCTTTTTGATCTGTCCCGGACAGGTCACCACCTACTGGGCGGATCAGAACCGTCCGTGGAAGTACGCCTGGGTGGAGTTTGACGGCCTGCGGGTGTCGGAGTACCTGGGCAAGGCGGGCCTCACCCGGTCCCAGCCCATCTACACCCCGGACAGCGCCGCCCATGGGGAACTGGTCCGGGATGAGATCCTCTACCTGACCAGCCATGCGGAGGCGTCGCCTCTGCACCTGATTGGGCACCTCTTTCTGTTCCTGGACCACCTGATGCAAACCTCCTCCACCCGGCGGGAAACCCGCGGAAACCAGCTGAGGGATTTTTATATCCAGGAGGCAATCACCTATATGGAGCAGAATTTCCAGCAGGAGCTGACAGTAGAGGAGATTGCCGACGTGTGCAAGCTGAACCGAAGCTATTTCAGCAAGCTGTTCAAGGAGACGATGGGCTGTCCGCCCCAGGAGTTCCTGATCCGCCTCCGGCTGACCAAGGCCATGGAGCTGATGAAGACCACCAACAACAGCATTGGGGATATCTCCGGTTCCTGCGGCTATCCCAACCAGCTTCATTTCTCCCGCGCCTTCAAAAAGCGGTATGGGGTATCGCCTCGGGAGTGGCGGGCCGGAAACAGCTGACGAAGCCGGTTAGCACCCGGCCGCAGAAGGTCCGCGGAACATTCCGAGGGCCTCCCGCAGCCGGGAATCGATCCGCTTAAAGCGCTTCCAGATAGAACTGCATGGACTGGTACTCCCCGTAGAAGAGAGGCAGAGGATACCCCGCCGCCATCAGGGCCGCGCCGGAATAGACATCCCCGCCGTTGACCCGATACGAAAGCTCAGGGTCCAGTCCCTTCAGCCGCAGGTTCAGGAAGGAGGATGCGGCGTGGGTGTTGCAGGTGACCAGAGAGGCCAGAGCCTCCCGCCGGTCGGGAGACACGTGCTCCCAGGCGGTGTAGGGCCCGTTCTGGAAGGGGTCGCTGAGGCGGTAGTAGTCGCCCCGCTGGATGAGGTCATAGTGCTCCTTGAAGAAGGCCACCTGTTGCCGGATGATCTCCTGATCCTCCTGAGAGGTCTTGCTCAGGTCCATCTCATAGCCGAAGGTGCCCGCCATGGCCACCACGCCCCGAGTTTCCATGGGGGTGACGCGGCCGTTCTCCTCATTGGGCACCACGGAGACATGCGCGCCCACGGTGCTCACCGGATAGCAGAAGGAAGTGCCGTACTGGATTCGCAGGCGGTCAATGGCGTCGGTGTTGTCGCTGCACCAGATCTGAGGCGTGTAGTAGAGCATTCCGCCGTCAAACCGCCCGCCGCCGCCGGCACAGCCCTCAATCAGAACATGGGGGAAGTCCCGGCGCAGCCACCCCAGCATCTCGTACACGCCCAGCACATACCGGTGATATGTCTCACCCTGGCGCTCCGGCGGAAGCCCGGCGGACCAGACGTCGGTAAGGCTCCGGTTCATGTCCCACTTGATATAGGAGACGTCAGCGCTGGAGAGCACGGCGCTGATCTGCTCATAGACGTGCTGGCGGACCTCCAGCCGGGAGAAGTCCAGCACCAACTGGTTGCGGCACCGGGCGGGAGCCCGGCCTGGAATGTGGAGCACCCAGTCGGGATGCTCCCGATAGAGCTGGCTGTCCTCATTGACCATCTCCGGCTCAATCCAGATGCCGAAGCGCATGCCCAGCTCCTGAAAGCGGGGAACCAGGGCTTCCAGAGCGCCGGGCAGCTTCTCCTGGTTGACCCACCAATCGCCCAGCCCCCGGTTGTCGTCGTTGCGGGCCCCGAACCAGCCGTCGTCCATCACAAACAGCTCGATACCCAGGGGGGCGGCTGTCTTGGCGATTTCCACCAGCTTGTCCGCGTTAAAGTTGAAATAGGTGGCCTCCCAGTTGTTGATGAGCACCGGGCGGCGCTGTCCCTCAAAGGGGTCCTGAATCAGCCGCTCCCGGATAGCCCGGTGGAACTGGCGGCTCATCTGGCCCAAGCCGCGGGGAGAGCAGACCAGGGCCGCCTCAGGGGCAGTGAAGCTCTCGCCGGGCGCCAGGGTCCAGGTAAAGTGATAGGGATTGATGCCCATAACCAAGCGGGCGTTGTCGTACTGGCTCCGCTCCGCCAGGGCTTGGAAGCCGCCGCTGTAAAGCAGCATGGCCCCATAACAGATGCCGTAGTCCTCGTTGGCGTCGTGCTCACACAGCACCACAAAGGGGTTGTGCTGGTGGCTGGCGGTGCCCCGGACGCTGCCCACGCCCTGAACGCCGGAGCGGAGGGGCGAGCGGTCAGGACAGCGCTCCATCATGTGGCAGCCGTCAAAGGTGATGAGGTCCAAATCAGACCGTGGGAAATCCAGGCACAGAGAAGCGCACTGGCACAGGCGCACGCTCTGCCCGCCCCGGTTGACCACCCGCACGGCCCGGGTGATGAGGTCATACTCCTCCAGCACACCGTAGTACAGCTCTACCTGCACTTGGGCGGCGGCGTCCTCCAGGTAGATAACCAGTGTCTCGGCCTCTGCGCCCCGGAAAGCGGGCAGGCCTTCCAGGGCATACTTGCCCTGACGCACCTCGCAGCCGGTGTAGCGCAGGCTGGCGCTGCGGCTGCCGTTGGGCAGCTCCAATTCCATGGAGGGCAGGCGGAAATCGCCCACGCCGCAGCCCGAGTATTCCTGAGGAATGGTGTCCAGCGAATAGGCCCGGTCCAGTCCAGCCTCGTCGGGATTAGGCGCACAGCCCCGGTCGGCGTACCGGATGAGGCGGTGCAGGTCGTCATTGCCGGTGCGGGGGCCATAGTAGGTGTGCAGGAGCACCCCATACTGGTCCGCCTTCATCTGATAAGTCGTGCTGCGTGTGTGCAGGGTGAAAAGGTTGATGTTCTTGTCATAAGCGATCATGGGAAGTCCCCCCAAATTTAAAATTACTGCGGATTACTGCGGAAATTTTAAGCGATTTTGCCCAAGGATGCAAGAGGGGAAAACGCATAAATGTCCCCGGGAAAACGGGTGGAAAACTGGATAAAAGCAACAGCCCCGGCGCTTGCGCCGGGGCTGTTGCCGCATACGCCTCGCAGCAAGCTTTGAACCTATTCTGTAGATAAAGCAAGGCGTTTATTCGCCAGTCGGGAAAGCCCCTGACATCGGGCGCTTTCGAGGAAATTTGGCGATATGAAGTTCTTTTTGCTCCCCCTCCATTCAAGAAAAAGGAGGGAAAAGAAGCAGAGGGGGAGCAAAAAGGAACTTGCCGGGAATTACTTTCCGCCTGTGGTGGCGATGCCCTCGATGAACTGACGCTGGAAGATCAGGTACAGAATCACCATGGGAAGCATGGCCAGCAGAGCGCCGGCCATCATCACCGGGTAGTTGGCCAGGAACTGTCCCTGAAGGGAGGCCAGGCCGGCGGACAGG
>JAAWCD010000054.1 GCA_022793095.1 Oscillospiraceae bacterium
CGCGCGTCCTTGCGGCCAAAATGGCCGTTGGCATCGTTAAAAAAGCTTGAAATACATCCAGTATTCCTGCGCTTTTTTGCCTTGCCAACAGCGATTTTGGCTCGCAAATCCGCGCACTTCGCCTAATGGTACAGCTTCTAAAGTTCTTTTTGATTCTTTTTCGTTCAAGAAAAAGAATACCCGCGTCCCCTGTGCATAGACTGTCAGGGGAGGAGGGCGGCGATGTGGAAACCAAACTTCCGCTTTATTGGCAGGGCGTCGAATGGGGCATCCTGCGCTGTTGGGACCAGGAGGTGCGGACGGTGTTCTCTGTCCGCTGCGCCTGCCCCAGAGCGGGCCTGTACAAAATCTATCTTTCTGGGGGAGGCGGCTCCCTTCTGCTGGGCACGCCCATGCCCGAAGGCAGCTTCCTGACGCTGAGCCGGACCTTAACCCATCAGGCCCTCCGCCAGGCCGGCGCGTTTCCGCCTCTGCGGGGTGAGCTTGCACCGGCCTCCTCCGGAGAGCCAGTGCTGATTCCCTCCGGCTGGCAAACCCCTCCGCCCGGCCGGCTGGACCAGCTCGATCCCCTGCTAAGAGAAGTCTTTCAGTCCCTGCCCCTGTTCTGGAGCCAAGACCTGCCCGACGGCTTTTCCCTGGCCGTGCCATGGCGTTCTGGTCAGGCGGTGCCTGCCACGCCGCTGATCTGCTTTGCTGTTATGAAAAATTTGGAAGGCCGCTGCTGTCTGCTGTTTGAATTTGGCGCGGACGGCACGCCGCGGATTCCCGCATAAGGAGACTTCATTGGGGCAGAATGAAGCTGTCCGGCTTGGACGTGGGAGCCGCCGGGGAAACCAGCGCAAGCGAGGGCTTCCTCAGCAGCTTCCGAACAGAAAAGGAGGGAATCTCAATGGCGAATTTGACCAGCAAGGAGCTGTCCGCCCTGGAGGACCAGCTTGGCTTCGAGCAGATGAGCATCTGTAAGTACAAGGCCGCCGCTCAGGAGACCACGGAAACCGCGCTGAAGACCTGCTATGAGCGTTTTGCGGGCCAGCACCAGCAGAATTTCAACAACCTTCTCAACTACCTGAAGTGACAAAGGAGGGAACCGGAATGACTGACCAGGAACGTCTCACCGACCTGCTTCTGACAGAAAAGAAGCTGTCCACCAACTACGACCTGTTCGCGTCTGAGTGTGTGAACACCCAGCTGCGGGATACCTTTATCCAGATCCTGACCGCTGGTCACGGCATCCAGAGCGAGCTGTATCAGGACGCCCAAAGCCGGGGCTGGTACAAGACCTGCCCTGCGGAGGCCAACAAGGTCACAGAGGCCTATCAGAAATTCTCCGCTGTTCAGCAGTAAGTCCCGGCAAAAAAAGAGAATATCTATTGTTTGGGAAATCCCCTGGCAGGCGCGTTCCAGCGCCCGCCAGGGGACCCCATTCTTTTGTCCCAAATAGCCGCGGTTCCTTAATTCCTGGCCTCCTCCAGCTTTCCATAGCAGCGCTGTAGGAAGGATTCCGAGCGGATGACAACCCGCTCATGGACGCCCTCACCAATCAGGCCGGAGCGGTCGAAGGCCCGGACCTGGAAGGTGATTTTTTTCCCGTCAACGGCAGTGACCTCACTTTCGGCCCAAACCTCCATGCCGACAGGGGTGGCAGAGAGGTGGGAGACATTCAGCTGAACCCCCACCGAGGACTGGTCCTGATCCAGGTAAGGCGTGAGAGCGGTGTAAGCCGCCTCTTCCATCAGGGCGGTCATGAAGGGGGTGGCGAACACGGCAAGGGTGCCGGAGCGCGCCGCCTGGGCGGTGAGCTGTTCGGTGACGGAGGCTTCAGCGCGGCCGGTGAGGCCGAGGGGAATTGCTTTCATGGCAGTACTCCTTTCCAATCGAAACTGGTGTCTATTTTACACCGAAGCAGGGAAAATGCAAGGCCTAGACGCTTTTTCTTCCGGTATAACAAAAATGAACATTTGAGGGCGAGTAGCCTGAGGAGAAAAAAACAGAGCCTTTTCCCGAAGGAAAAAGGCTCACAGCAGGGAATTTCCCACCAGAATACGCTGGACCTGCTCAGCCCGGCTGCTCCAGGCCGCAGCCGCAGCGTAGTCCTGCCGGCGGGAGACATTCCATGTGTTCCGCTCTCGGAGGGCTTCCTCGCACTTGGAAATGAAATGGGCCGGGGTATACGCGGTGTAAATCACGTCAGGGTACTCCTCGTCCTGTCCGGTGACACCCATGGAGACGATGGGCTTTCCGGTAGCCAGGTACTCGTAGAACCTGGGTGGAAAAACATCGTAGTTCCTCCGGTCCAGCCGGACGAAGGAGAGGCAGACATCGAACCGGGTCACGTATTCCGGTAGGATGGAAACCGGCTTCTGGCCTAGGAAATGGACATTGGGCAGGGCCTGGAGCTCTGGGAGCAGGGGATTGGCCTTCACTCTGCCCACGAACAGGAAACTCCACTCCGGGCGGGCCTTGGCCGCATTCTGCACTGGCGTCAGGTCCAGGTCCTCCCACAGGGTTCCGGCGTAGCCTAGGATAGGGGTTCGGATGGAAACCAGGTCAGCGGGGAAGGGGAGGGCATCCAGGCCGCCGCGGGCGAACATGGGGTAGACTACCCCGTTGGGCACCAGGGCCACGTTGGTGTTGCAGGGGGCCAGGTGGTCCACCAGCCCGGCGGAGGCGGCGAAAACAACGTCGGCGTTGTAGGCCAGCTCGCTTTCCAGGCGTTCCGGCAGTTGGACCCAGTCTTGGTCGCAGTCGTAGACCAGCCCCTTGCGGGGGATGAGCTCCGCCAGCCGGGCATAGGCCGGGGAGCAGACCCAGAGCACAGGATTCTTTTTCCGCTCCGCCGCCAGCCGCTTTTTCAGCCAGGCGGCCAGACGGCGGTCGTTCCAGCGCTCCCAGACCGGATGGTCCTCACCGGCGGGGAGGATGGGGGGCAAAGTGTACACCGTCAGGTTTTCCCGGACCCGCCGGCCCGGCTGCTGGTAAGCCTTCTGATGTTTCGTTTTGCCGAACAGAGGCGGAGCGGGCTCGAAGAAGAGCACGTCCACGCCCTTGAGCCGGGTCATGATATGCTGTGTGCGGTTGGGCACTGTCCGCCAGGGCTCGGCGGACAGGCAGACAAGACAGCTCAAACGGGAATCTCCTTTCTTCTGATTCGGACAATCTGGCAGGAGAGCGCAGTTTAAAGTTCTTTTTGCTTCTTTTTCTTTCAAGAAAAAGAAGTTACGCGTCCTCCAGCAGGGCGATGAGCTGGCGCTCGTTCTCCTGGGCCAGGGCTTCCAGGCGGGCGACTGCGGCGTCCAGACCGGATTTCGCCTCGTCTCTGCGTGCCATCAGGCCCCGCAGGGCTTCCATGGCTTGCTCCGGGTCGAACTCCTCCGGCCGTCCGCCGGAGGGCATGCCCAGGGTTTCCAGGTAGGATTCCACCTTGGGGTCATAGATGAACCCAAGCAGGGGCACCCGCTGCTTGGCGGAAAAAATCAGGGTGTGCAGCCGGGTGGACAGTACACATTCCATATAGCTGATGACCCCCATCATGGCCTCCGGGTCATAGGGGGACTCATACAGGTAAGCGGGAGTCTTCATCACCGACATAACCCGTTCGCTCATCACCCGGTCGCCGGGCAGCTGCATGACCAGAAACACCGGCGTACAGCCGTACTCGTCCGCCGCCTGGTCGAAGAACCGGGCGAACCCAGCCAGCCGCTCCGCCATGCCGGCAGTGCTGCGGACCGAAATGCCCATCAGGGGCCGGTCCGTGGGAATTCCACGCCCCTCCAGGTCGGCCATCGCCTGCTCCCTAGGCACGCCGGCAATGGTGAACACCGGGTCGGCGGTGACAATCATGTGGGGATTGGTCACTCCCATAGACAGCAGCTCTGTTTTGGAGTTCTCTTCCCGGAGGGTGATGACATCCACCGTGTCCAGCACCCGCCGCACCCGCTCCCGGTTGCCGGGTTTGGCCACCGGTCCGATGCCATTGGCGTAGAGCAGGACCGGCTTCTTGTAGTGCCTGGCCAGCTGAATGATGGACAGATAGTAAATCAGCGACCGGGTGGAGGTGCGGTCCTGGAGGAGGCTTCCCCCGCCGGACAGCAGCAGGTCACAGCGCTTGAGGGCTTTCCGCACCTTCAAAAGGTGGAACCGGGGCACTGCGTTTACACCGTACCGCCCGGCAGTCTGGGCCGGGTCGTTGGACAGAACAGTGAGGGAGATGCCAGGGTCCACCTGGCTCAGCCGCCGCTGAATGGACAGCAAAATGGCCTCGTCCCCCAGGTTGTTGAAGCCGTAATAGCCGCTCATGACCACTTGGACCGGCCTCCACACCTGCCGGTAGACACCCAGGCAGTCCTCGGTCATCCGCCGGACAGAGTAGTGCTCGCAGACCACCTGACGGCCATAGCTGCCCAGCCGCTGCCGCTCCTCCGGCGGCAGGGCGAGGCCCTGCAAAATGGCGCTAGTCAGGCCGTCCTCCGTGGGCAGAGCGCAGCCCCGAAAGCAGAAATTGCTGCTGACTGCCAAATCCAGCAGGTCCTGGCCGAACAGCCCGCCGAAGCCCTGAAACCCGGCCATAACCGTGGGCAGACCGGAGGCCATGGCCTCCAGGGCCGCCCGGCTGACCCCCACGAACAGATCGCCTGCGGACAGAATCTGATGCACGTCCGTGCGGGGGCCGGTGAGGATGAGGCAGCGCCGGCCCAGCCGGGCGTTGACCGTCTCCGCCTGGGTCCGCAGCTCCTCAAAGCTGACGCCTCCGCCGGTGATCACCAGCTGGATGCCGGGGATCTCCTCAGACAGCCGGGGGGCCAGGGCGATGAGCAGCCGGGCCACGTTGTCCACCACGCCGTCCAGGCGGCTGACGTGAACCACCACAGGGCCGCCGGTTAGACCCAGCTCCGCCCGGATGGGCGCGGGGCTGGTATCCGGGGAGAAGCGGCTGACGTCGATGCCGTTGATGGTCAGCTGAATGTTGTCCCGAGGGACGCCGTATTCCTGGACGAGGTAGTCCCGGATATCCTCGCTGACGGCGATAGACCGGTCTCCCCAGCTGGAGATGCGCCGGAGCATGCCGCTGACCTGATAGACCCCGTGGCAGGAGGTGACAAAGGGGAACCTCATGACCCTTTGCAGCAGTCCGCACAGGAAAGCGGGAATACGGGCATGGGCGTGAACCAGGCTGGGCTTTTCCCTGGCGATGACCCTGCGGAGGAGGAGCAGGGATTTCAGCATGAGAAGGGGGCTGCGCCGGTGCATGGGCACCTGATAATGGCGGATGCCCGCCTCCTCCAGCTCCGGCACGTAGACGCCGCCGTTAGAGACGATGGCAATGTCATAACCCATGCGGCGGAGCTCCTTGGAGAGCTCCACCACATGGGTTTCCGCGCCGCCGGTATCCAGACTCATCAGCGCCATCAAAATCGTTCGTTTCATGGGACATTCCTCCCTTGGAGACTGTTGTTCCTTCTTTTCTTGAAAGAAAAGAAGCAAAAGAACCTTAAACTGGTTCTGCCAAAAATGTACCGCAGGTGGCCCGATGAGGTCATCGGGCCCTACAGAGTTGCGGTGACTGACGAACAAGCGCCGCTTGAAGTTCTTTTTGCTTCTTTTTCTTTCAAGAAAAAGAAGCATTTATCACAGGATATCCCAGATCCGGCCCTGCCAGATGGAATACTTGGTGTAGAACAGGCGGAAGGAATTGATACTCAGGTCGTAAATCCGGTTGACCGTGTAGGTGTTGTCCTTGACCGTACCCTCGGCCTCTACGGTGATATAGATGTCGTACCGGTCCTCTGTGTCTGCCCAGTGGAGCTCGCCCTCCGGGTCGCTGAGCAGGGTCTTGGCGGGTTCCACCTGGATTTCCTTGATGACGCCCACGGACCGGTCGGTCTCATCATCGTAAAGGGTATCGCCCACCCGGATGGCGTCCACCGTGAGCTGGCGGACCTCCGTGAGCCGGACCTGATAGGTGATGGTGGTCTGAGGCTCGCGGGAAGCGGTGGTGGAGTTGCCGCCCCGGAATTTCAGATAGGTGCCAGCCACCAGGCCGGCCACCAGCAAAACAATCAGAAGGTCAATCCAATTCAAACGAAACTTCTGCTTCATGGCTTACTCCTCCCCCCGTTCAATGGCAATGACAAATCCGTTGCAGGCGTAGCAGGGTCCCTTGGCCGCCACCGCCGCGCCTACCCGGATGGTGAACCCGCCCTCGGTGATGATCTCGCTGTCCGTGATGGACATGTTGGAGCGCAGGACCACATGGGCGGTCTCAAAGCCCTCAATGGCCTTCTGGTAGGTGTGCAGGCCGTCCGCGGTGGACGTGTTGGTGGTGTAGGGCACGGTGGTGACAGACACCACGGTGCCCAGCAGCTGGTGCCGCACGTTGTCCGTGATTTCATCGCCCACCTGAATGTTCTGGGAAGCGCCCTCAGGCATGCCCTGCATTTCGATGGTGTACTCCAGCGCGGTGTTCTGATTGACGTTGGTGGCCGCAGGGCGCATCACCAGCACGATGACCGCCATCACCGCAATGCCGATGAGGATGATGACGATGTCAAACAGGTTGGGGCGCCATTTGATTTTCTTTTCTTCGCTGCTCATAGCTTGTCTCCTTCCAGGGTGTGCAGGTAAACTGCCTCAATGTTGCGGGCGAAAATCTCGCCGGTGAACCGCTCCCGATAAATCTCCTCTGCCCTCCGGCCCATGGCCCGGAGGGTGTCCGGCTCGTCCATCAGCCGGGCCAGGCACTTCGATAGCCCCGCGCTGTCCCGGTTGGGGAAAATCAGACCGTTTTCCCCCTCGTCTACCAGCCAGGGATTGCCGCCGTAGCGGCTGACCACCGCCGGCAGGCCCATGCTGAATCCCTCCAGAATGGAGAGGCTGGAGGTCTCCGTTCCGTAGGAGGCGTTGAGCTGAACGTCCAGAACGGAGAGCAGCCCCCCAATATCGCTGACAAAGCCCAGGAACCGGACCCGGTCCTCCACCGCAAGGTCCCTTGCCATGGCCCGGAGCTCCGCCTCGTACTCGCCCTTTCCGGCAATCAGAATCCGGAAGTCCCGGCCCTCACCTTTCAGCATCTGAGCGGCCTCCAGAATGTGCTGGTGCCCCTTGTAGGGCTCCAGCCGGGCCAAAATGCCCGCCGTGAACAGGCCCCCCGGCAGGTCCAGGGTTTCCCGCAGGGCCCGGCATTCCTCCGGTCCCGAGCGGGGCACCGGCTCCACCCCGTTCATCATGGTGTGAATGAGCTTGGGATTGACGCCGCCGCCGGTCAGATTTTCCGCTGCCGCCGGAGAGACAGCAATAATCTGGTCCGCGTAGTGCTCGTTAAGGGCCTTGTTGAGCCACCGGCCCGGCCCTTTCCTGACCCGATCGGACACCGGAAAGGCGCAGTGGCGGGTGAACACCACCTTGGCTCCGGCCTGTTTGCCGGCAATCCGGCCGCTCATGGACCCGTGGGTGTGAACGATGCGGGGCCGCTCCCGGCGGATGAGGGCCTTCAGCTCCCGGATGACGTGGAAGTCCAGGGACTTGTCCGCCATGCCGTCCACCTCGAAGACCGGAACCTCCAGCGCCTTCAGCTCCGGAATCAGGAGGCTTCCTCTGGGCAGGGCCGCCAGGAAGTCGAACCGGTTCCGGTCGCAGAACTTGAGGAAGTTGACCAGATAGCGGCCCGCGCCGCCGATGTTGGTATCGCTGAGGATGTGGAGTACCCGAATTTTGTCAGCCACGGCGTTCCGCTCCCTTCAGCTGCCGGTACCGGGTGAAGAGGAAGCCCAGGGCCAGCGTGGCCCAGAACAGCAGCATGACCCGGTAATTGTAGAAGGTGTAATCCGTCATACTCTGGACCATGAAGCCGGAGATAGCGGAAATGCCGGTGATGATAAACACCCGCGCCTCGAAGCTTTTCTCCCCCCGCAGGGCGGTGAAGCAGGTGCGGTAGAAGGAGAACACAATCAGGCAGAAGGCGATGAGGCCGAAGATACCCGTGTCGCTGGTCAGCTGCAGGAAGAGGTTGTGGGAGTGGGGGGCAGTGACCGCGTGGTAGGCGTAGACGGGATAAACCTCGTTGAAAGCGTCGATGCCCGGCCCCACGCCGGAAAACCAGTAGTCCTTGAGCATGGCCAGAGAGCCCATATAGATGAACCAGCGGTAGGACGTGGAGGTGTCCTTCATATTGCCGATGGACAAAAACCGTTCCATGATGGAGGCGGGCAGTATCATGGGTGCCAGGGCCAGTCCCACAATGCCCAGCAGGATGAACCGCCGGTCCAGCAGGACCAGGAACAGGGCAATGGCGAACAGGATGCCCAGATAACAGCCCCGGGAGTAGGTCAGCAGCAGGCACAGCATGGTGACGCCGCCGCAGCCCAGCCAGAAAATCCGGGCCAGCCAGCTTTTGGAGGTGAGGACCAAAGCCGCTGCCAGGGGGAGAACCAGCAAAAAGTATTCGCCCAGCACGTTGGGATTTGCGAAAGTGGAGTAGACCCGGAACTCAAAGGTGGTGAACAGGTCGGTATCTGTCCAAACGCTGGTGAACTTCTGGGGGTTCAGCCACTGATACAGGCCGTACAGGGAGACGCCCACCCCGGCCAGGACGGAAAATCCGCAGATGGCCCGGACCTGGCTCCAGGTGGTGACGGCGTTCATCAGCACAATGGCGAAAATGGTGAACATCACTGTGATGAGGCCCACGAAGAAGCTGCCCCGGAGGGTTACTGATGTGAAGGTGGCGTACATGAAAATGAAAGCGAAGGCGTAAATGAACTTATTGACCGGGAAATAGACCAGCTTCCGTTCCCGCTCCCGGCCGAAGACCAACAAAAGGGAGCCCAGGGAGACCAGCACCAGGGCCAGGGAGGCCATGGTCGGCAGGAAGGGGGTCAGCACCACGGTCAGCCCCGACCACAGGGCGGGCACGCAGAAGATGCTGCCTCGAAGCAGCTTGGTCAGATGAAGCTTCTCGAAAATCCAGAGCAGCCATTTGCGAAGCGCTACGGCAATTCTGTGAAAAACGGAGGCCTCCGCTTGCTCCAGGCCGGATTTCTGGCTGGAAAACCGGTCCACAATCCAGCTTTTGTTCCACTGGACCGAAAACCAGCCGGCGATTATGGTCCACAGATGGTAAAAGTAACTTTCCTTGATGGTTTGCATCACATTCATGTGCCTGCCTCCTTTGGCGCTGTGCAGATAGAATCAAGTATACACCTAACATAGGATAAATGCTTAAAAAGATCCGTCAAAAAAGATGAATAAATTCTAAAGATTTGGGTACAAGGCCCCTCCATCGCCGCCTTGCAGCGCCTGAGCCATGATGAGCTCCCCCATGTCCAGCTCCCCGGTCGCCCGAAAGCCGCAGGACTCATACAATTTCTTGGCTGCCTGGTTCTCCGGCTCGTAGGAGAGCCAACACAGCGCTCCCGCTCCACAGGGGAAGGTTCGGATGTATTCCAAGGCCAGCTTTACCGCTTGACGGCCATAGCCCCGGCCCTGAAACCGCTGGTCAATCATCAGCCGCCACAGGTTGTAATTGCCTGTGGCAATGGGCGGCGGATTCTTCCAGCTCCTATCCGTGTCATAGCCGATCATGAGAAAGCCAACCGGCACGTCTCCGTCGTAAATCCCGAAAGGCAGGGCGGTTCCGCCGGAGGTGATGGACACATAGGCTTCCAGAATGCTTTCCGTGTTCGTGGCCACGAAGGAAGCCTGTCCCTCTTTCACGCGCAGCTTGACCAATTCCCAGATGTTTTTTCCATTGACTTGTTCCAGTCTCATAAATGCTCCTTTCGCTCCTTGCAAGGCTGAGGTCAACGCCGCTTCAGCATTCCCAGCACCTGACGCATCTCAGGCACCTGGAGCAGCCAGCTCAGGGGGAAATAGACCGCCACACCTGCACACACCGGCACCAGCGTCAGCGCCGCGCGGCCCACAAGCCCGTCCCCCAACACGCCCTGGAGTCCCCACCGGACGGCCAGCACCACGCCGCCCATCACCAGGGCGGCGGCGAACATTCTGCCCAAATCCAACCACAGCCGCCGGGTCACCAGCCCCTTATGGGTCCGGCTCATGGGAATCAGCAGCAGCAGGGCGGACACGGTGGCCGACAGGGAGGAGGCCAGGGCCAGCCCGCCGATGCCCATTACCGGAGACAGCATCAGGCACAAAATCAAGTTGACCGCAATGGACGCCAGACCGGTAATCAGAGGAATCTTCCCGCTCTGAACCGCGTAAAAGGCCCGGCTGAGGATGTTCTGTACCCCGTAGCCCACCATGCCCAGGGCCAGGAAAACCAGAGCCTGAGAGGTGAGGGCGGTGCTCTCCTCCGTCCACTCTCCCCAGGCGTACAGCAGCCGGATGAGGGGCCCGGCCATGACCATGAGCCCCACGGTCATGGGAATCAGCAGAAAGAGAAGGGAGCGCAGGGAGGCGGATACCAAGGTGCCGAAATCCTCCGCCTGATGGTTGGCTCCCAGCCGGGACAGCTCTGGAAAGACCACATTGGCCACCGACAGCACCAGAATACCCGCCAGCATGGTGTACAGAGTGTTTGCGTAGGTCATGGCGGACACGCCGGAATCGCGGTACAGGCCGGAGGCGAACTTGGTGGACACCACCATGTTGATGGGCTGAATCCAGGTGGACACCATCACCGGAGCCATGAGGGCAAACACCTTTTTCATTCCCTCGTGCCACAGGGCGGGCCGGTAACGGTAGCCCAGCCGGTGCATGGAGGGAATCTGCATCACTGCCTGCATGGCCCAGCCCGCCAGAAAGGCCGCGGCCAGGCCGTAGACGCCGAACCGGCCGCAGAGCAGCACATAATAAAGGATGATAATTCCATTGGACATCGTGCTCAGCAGGGCGGGAATGTTGAACTCCCCCAGGGATTGGAGTATACCCACCATAGAAAAGGCGATGCCGGTGAACACGATGGTGGGGAAGAGGACCCGCAGCAGACTGGCACAGAGGGCCAGAGTTTCCTCGCTGAAGCCGCCGGCCTGAAAGGCGGCCAGAGGCTCCGCCAGGGCCATGCCCACGCCGGACAGGGCCAGGGTGAGCAGGGTCATCAGGGAAATAAAGCTGTTGGACAGCCGGAATGCCTCGTCCCTTCCTCTGGTCTCCAGATATTCGTTAAACACAGGGATGAAGCTGGCGGAAATGGCCGAGGCAAAAATGGCGTCGAAGAAGTTCCTGGGAATTTGGCTGGCCACGAAAAAGGCGTCCGCCACTGGGCCGGTGCCGAAATAGCGGCCCATCATCATGTCCCGGACCAATCCCAGAACCTTGCCGATCAGGGTCAGCAGCATCATGACGCTGACGGTTTTTATCGTGCTGTTGGTATCCTTCTGCTCTGACATAGCGTTGAAATCCTTTGTCTTGAAATCCCATGGTATTCCATGGGTGATTTTACCGTCCAAAAAAGAGACAAGCTTTGATTGCATTGAAAGGGAAGTTCTGCTATACTAACATACCATAAAGCAGACCGCGAGGTGACATAAAACCACAAAGCCTGCGGCAGATGGAACGTAGAACCAATGACAACAGGAGGCATCCCATGAAAAAAACAATCATCCGGCGCGGCGCCGCCCTGCTGACCGCGCTGGCCCTGGCTGCTGGTCTGGTGCTGGCGCCGGCGCTGGCCTACGGGGCGGGGACGGAATTACATAAATCAACCACTACTATATCAGATGATTTGAGATTTGTAAACACTGTCAGCATCCATTCCAACGGACGGCAGGAGAGCTTTGCGCTGGAATACAGTCCCACCAGCCAGGTTTCCCCTGTGGTCTGGCCGGGAAACACTTTGGTGGGCAAGACGGACATTCTTCAGGGGGCGGACGCCCTCACCGCTCAGGGCTACTATGTGCTGGGCGGCATGAACGCCGACTTTTTTTCCACCTCCACCGGCATTCCCATGGGCCTGACCATCCAGAATGGCCGGCTGATCTCCAGCGACGACGGCCGGCCCGCCGTGGCGTTCCGGGCGGACGGCTCCGCCTTTTTGACCACGGCCAATCTTCAATTTATTTTTACCAACCAGGGCGGCGGCGACCCCTCCACTGGCTTGGGACTTATCAATCCGGAAACCGGACTGGTCTGGCAGGATGAGGTGACCGGGGAATTTCTCATTCCCGCCACCCACGCTGGTGAGACGGTGGTGGCGCACCACTATAATAAAATGCGCCAGAATTACTATTTGTATTTGCTGAACTCCGAATTTGACACGGACAACAATGCCACCGAGTGGGGCCGGAACGTGCTCTTCCAGATCTTGGAGGGGGACATGACGGTTTCCGGGGAACTGACCCTGCTGGTGACGGGAATCACTGAGACCAACAAGACCACCCCCATTCCTGCGGGGCATCTGTTGCTGACCGCCAACGCTAAGTCCCCCTATTACGATGAACTGACCAAGTTCTGCGTGGGCGACACAGTGACGCTGAGCGTGTCCACAGCGGACCAGCGGCTGAGTGAGGCGGTGTGCGCCGTGGGCGGCGGCGACGTGCTCATCAGCGGCGGCATGATTACCGACCCGGGGGGCTGGGATTCTGGCGTGGCCTCCGGCAAGCATCCCCGCAGCGCCATCGGCATCAAGGCCGACGGCTCCACTGTAATTTACGCGGTGGACGGCCGGCGGAGCAGCTACAGCAACGGCCTTACCGAGTGGGATCTGGCGGAGGAGCTGGTCCGTCAGGGCTGTGTGGACGCCATCAACCTGGACGGGGGCGGCTCCACCACCTTCCTGTTCCGGGAGGCAGATGAAACCAATTACACCGTGGTCAACAGCCCCTCGGACGGCAGTCCCAGACGGTGCAGCACGTTCCTGTACTTTGTCATGAACGATCCCGGCGATGGAATCGCCCAAAATCTCTACTTTGCCAACCAGGACCGGGTGGTGCTGGCTGGGGCAGAGCTGGACTACAGCGGCATTGCAGCGGCCCGGGACAGCGGCTACCGGCCGGTTCCCGTGCCTGGAGGTGTTGAGGTGGAGCTGTCTCCGGAGAGCGCCCACCTAGGCGTTATTGAGAACGGCGTCTTCCGGGTGGGGACCGCCGCGGGACAGGCTGTGATTACCGCCAGAAGCGAGACCGCCTTCGGCTCCACCACCGCCACGGTGGTCACAGAGGCGGACAGCCTGACGGTGACCCGGCCGGACACGGGCGCGGAGCTTTCCGCCCTTCACCTGGACCCAGGCCAGAAGGTCCAGATCATGGTGTCTGCCATGGCCAACGGGGAAGCGGCATTGTCCACACCCAGCAGCTTCACTTTCTCCGCCGTCGGAACCGCCGGGGAGATTGACAGTACGGGTGTTTTCACCGCCGGGGAAATCCTGGGCAGCACCGGCATTATTCATATCACCTTCGGGTCCAAGACGGTCAACATTCCCGTCCAGGTGGGCGAGGAGCTGACTGTCCTGCTGGAGGACTTTGAGGGCAGCTCCACCATCTTCACCGGCGGCGACTCCGACCGCATGTATGTCACTGACGGCGCGGAATGGGTGGCCAAAGGGGAGCGGGCCGGCGTGCTGATTTACGATTTCACCCTGAATGTGGCGGAGGACTTCCGCCTGCCCGAGCCCATCCGTCTGGACAGCGCGGCCTCTCAGGCGGCCATGTGGGTCCGGGGAGACAACAGCGAAGCTACCCTCAGTATTCTTATCACTGGCATGGACGGCATCGAGCGGGCTGTACCCTTCAGCCGGACCCTGGACTTCAGCGGCTATGAGCTGCTGACGGCCAACCTGGTCAGCAACGGCCGGGAGGAGATTACCGGCTTCCGCCTGACCGACACCGCCCAGAACATGCGCCGGGGCGTGCTGTGCATCGACCAGCTGGTCCTGCCCGGCGAAACCGGAACCGACACCGAGGCTCCCACTGTCAGCCTGGCCTGTGGGGATGGGGTGCTCACCGCCGTGCTGAAGGACAACAGCAATCTGATTTTTTCCGAGAACCTGATTTCCGTGGCCCTGGACGGGGCGGAGATTCCTTTCACCCTCAGCGGCAATACGGTGACAGCCGAATACACCCTGGAAGGAGAGGGCATTCACCGCCTCACGGTGACGGCTTCCGACGCCTTTGGCAACCTGACCCGAAAAAGTGAAAATCTGATGGGTGAGGTTCTGGCGAACCCCTTCTGGGATGTGCAGAGCACCTTCTGGGCCCACCCCTATATCACCTTCCTGCACGGCCGGGGCATTGTGGCCGGTGTGGACGAGACTCATTTTGACCCGGACGGCGTCATGACGCGAGCGGCTTTCTGTACCATGCTGTCCCGCTACCTGGGGCTGAACGTGGAGGAGTACCAGGATACGGAGCTGGCCTTTGTGGACAAAAAGGACATTCCAGACTGGGCGCTGCCCCATGTGCGGGCCATGGTCAGCCTGGGTTATGTGGGAGGCCGGGACCTGGGCGACGGCACAACGGCCTTTGCGTCAGGGGAGCCCATTACCCGCGCGGAAATCTTCACCCTGCTGAACCGGATGTCCCCCAAGGGCTATGAGAAGAAAATCAGCTTTGCCGACCAGGACGCCATTGCGGACTGGGCGCTGCCCGGCGTGAAGGCGGCGGTGGCCATGGGCGTGGTGGACGGCTATGAGGACAACACCATCCGGGCGGGCAATACGGCCACTCGGGCGGAGGTAGCCAAGCTTCTGTTCTTCTACTATTAAGGGAACATGCCGGCGCGGAGAAAGGAGAGAGTCTATGCTGAGCCTTCTGACCCAATACCGGCGGGAGCTCCATCAGATTCCGGAACTGGATTTTGATTTGCCCCAGACAGCTGCCTATGTGCGCCGGGTCCTGGAGCAGTACCCCTGCCGGATTTTCACCCCCTGTCCCAGCGCTGTCTGCGCTTTTTTCGATGGGGGGAAGGAGAAGACAGCGGCCTTCCGGGCGGACATGGACGCGCTTCCCATTCAGGAGCGGTCCGAAGCTCCTTACACGTCCCGTCATTCTGGCAAAATGCACGCCTGCGGCCACGATGGCCACATGGCCATGGTGCTGGCCCTGGCCGGGACGGTGAGCCGGTGTCTGAACCGTCTGCCTCGCAATGTGCTGTTGGTTTTTCAGCCCGCTGAGGAGACCACAGGCGGGGCGGACCTGGTCTGCCAGTCCGGTGTGTTTGAGGCGTGCCGCTGTGACCGTATCTTTGGCTTCCACCTCTGGCCGGACCTGCCTGCGGGGACCATCGCCAGCCGGCCCGGCCCGCTGCTGGCCCGGTCCAGCGAAGTGACCGTGGACATTGAGGGGAAGAGCAGCCACATTGCCCGGTATGGGGAGGGGCGGGACGCTCTGCTCAGCGCGGCGCGCTTTATCTGCGGCGCGGATGAGTTGTGGCGGGAAACCCTGACTCCCGCGGGGCCCTGCCTGCTGAAATTTGGGCGGCTGGACAGCGGAACCGCCCGAAACGCCATCAGTGCCCACGCTCAGGTGCTGGGCAGTCTCCGGGTCTACTCTGACGCCATGTTCCAAGCGGCGCGGAAAGGGCTGGAGCGGTTGGCGGCTGAAATCGAAGAGGAGGCCGGCTGCCGGATCAGCCTTCACTTTTCGGAGGGCTATCCGCCAGTGATCAATGACAGCGCCCTGTTTGAGGAAGTCCGATCGGTTCTTCCCGGCCTGGAGACGCTGCCGGAGCCCCTGCTTATTGCGGAGGACTTTGCGTTTTACCAGCGGAGGCTGCCCGGTGTGTTCCTGCTGCTGGGTACGGGAACCGGGATTCCCCTGCATGCGGACACCTTTGATTTTGACGAGACAGTGCTTTTGGCGGGATTGAGGGCCTATGAAGCGCTGCTGGCCCCGCCATAGTGCCGGTTACGTTTTCGAATGACCGCCGCGCTGGCGGCCTGCTTCCGGTGCGGTGGTTTTTTGTGGAATTTTTTAATAAATAGTGTCGCCGTTTAGGCAATTGCAGCACTTTGTGATTGACTTTTTTCACAAACTACTTCATAATAGAGTTATCTTTTTATATGGAGGTTTTGGCTATGGCTGGAAGAAAAACCAATGAGGAACGCGTTACTTTGATTGACGAAAAAATCAAAAAGAAGCTGGCGGAAATTGAAGAATTGAAGCGTCAAAAGGAGAGACTGCTCCATCCTGTCAATATGAAGACGGTTATGGCAAAGGCCAAAGAAGCCGGTCTTACCCCGGAAGAAATCGCGGAAAAGCTGGGGATTGAAGTCTGAAGCTGAAGAATGCCGCCTATGCCCTATGGCATAGGCGGTAATTTTACAATCAAATAGGGTGATTTGGAAAGGGCGTGCTGTGGGAGTTTCCCAACAGCACGCCCTTTTTCTGTCTTCCGCGCTGGGACGGGAGGACACAGAGAAGCTATGTGAAGCCGATTTCAGCCAATTGATGAGATCAAATAAGTGACCTGCAAGGAGGGAACCTGGTGTCTAGAAATACCTATGGATATGTTCGCGTTTCCAGCACTGACCAGAACGAAGACCGGCAGCTGATTGCCATGCGGGAACGGGCGGTGCCGGAGCAAAATCTTTTTATTGAGAAACAGTCAGGCAAGAACTTTGAGCGGCCCCATTACAGGCGGCTGCTGCGGAAACTGAAAAAGGGAGATCTGCTTTACATCAAAAGCATAGACCGGCTGGGGCGGAATTACGGAGAAATTTTAGATCAGTGGCGGATTCTGACCAAGGAAAAGGGAATTGACATTGTGGTGCTGGACATGCCTCTGCTGGACACGAGGAGGGGCAGGGATCTGATGGGGACCTTTCTCAGCGACATTGTTTTGCAGGTATTATCCTTCGTGGCGGAAAGCGAACGGACCAACATCCGGCAGCGTCAGGCGGAAGGAATTGCGGCAGCTAAGGCCAGGGGCGTGAGATTTGGCAGGCCCCCTAAGCCGGTGCCTGACAATTTTCACCAGGTCCATCAAGATTGGAGAGATAAAAAAATAACGCTGCAACAGGCGGCAAATGCTTGTGCCATGCCAGTTGGAACGTTTTACTCAAAAGCGGTTCAGTTTGAAAAGTCAAGCTAAAGGGATAGGAAGGGACGTTGAAAAGGAGTGCTCTTTAAGGAACCGCTGATTGAATCTGTGCACACGCCGGTTCAATCAGTGGTTCCTTAAAAATGGGAAAATGAGCGTATCAGCTTGTGCTTACACCCGTATAACCGGCGCGATGCCCTCAAAAAATAAGCTCTTTTAGGGACGCCCGCCTCTTTTCCCCTGGATGCAATTATGATACAATTCTGAGGTAATCTAAGAGCCTATCCCGGAATTCGGCGTGTGCAGATTGCACTGTCAGATTTTTCGTCAAGGGAAGCCAAACCCGCGGGCAATCCTTTGTGGATTGCCGGGGATTTTGGGGAAGCATGGCGCAAACGATGCAAGCAAGATGCGTGCACATCAGTTTGAGATAGGCGCTAAGAGCCTGTTTAAAATCTCCGGGTGCGCTGGATGGGCCGGAATTTTTTCGTCCGGCAAGGAAAAAAGCGCAGGAATACTGGATGTATTCCGAGCATTTTTGACGCAGCTGGACGGAAAAAGGCCGGTTCAGACGGTGTGTCAGGAGATTTTGAACAGGCTCTAAGAAACTACTGATTAAATCCTCTGCCAGACGAAAAATCTGCCCGTCAATCCGCACACGCCGGTTTCAGCAGTGGTTCCCTAAAACAAACCATTCCTCTCACAAAGGAGGCCCTGAAATGATTCGTATTTTGATTGCCGAAGACGAGCAGGCTATCTCAGATCTCATCGCCATGAGCCTGACCCAGGCGGGCTACACCTGTGTCCAGGCCATGGACGGACTCTCCGCTGCCGACCGGCTGGAGGAGCAGACCTTTGACCTGGCCTTGCTCGATATCATGCTTCCCGGCTGCGACGGCTATGAGCTGCTGGACTACATCCGCCCTTTGGGTATTCCCGTCATCTTTATCACCGCCAAGGGCTCGGTGGCAGACCGGGTCAAGGGGCTCCGGCTGGGGGCTGACGACTATCTGGTCAAGCCCTTCGAGCTGGTGGAGCTTGTGGCTCGGGTGGAATCCGTCCTCCGCCGGTATCAGAAGGGGATCACCCACTTTTCCCTCTACGGCGTGGAGGTGGATGCCCTCTCCCGGCGGGCGGTGAAGGACGGACAGGATATCCCTCTCACCCGGAAGGAATTTGACCTGCTGCTCCTCTTCCTCCAGAACAAAAATGTGGCCCTTTTCCGGGAGACCCTCTACGAACGGGTCTGGGGGGAGGAGTACACCGGCGAGGGCCGGACCGTAGATCTCCACGTTCAGCGCCTGCGGAAAAAGCTGGGCTGGGAGGATAAAATCGCGGCGGTGTACAAGGTTGGCTACCGGCTGGAGGTTTCGGAATGAAGTTCTCCTGGAAAGTATTTTTTTCCACACTGATTTTGATTGCCATCGTCTTTTCCGCTGGGGGAACCTACCTCATTGACCAGGTGTACTACGTCGCCATCATGCGGGAGGCGGAGCTGGCCAGGGAGGAGAACCAGATGCTCCGCTTCTCCTTTCTGGCCGCCGCGGGGGGCGTCACCGGGGAGCTCACCGACAGCCGGGCCCGGCGTCTGGCGCAATCCATTCAGGACAGCGGCGCTTACCGCTTCCGGCTCAGCAAGGAACAGGGCGGCTCGCTCTACGCCACAGCAGGCTTTGACTACCCGACTGACTTGGCGGACTCTCTGCTTACCGTGGATGAACGGAGCCTTCACACCCGTGTCTGGGGCCTGCGCCAGCGGGAGGGAGCTTACTATGTCCAGACCTGCTGCCAGGTGCGGGCAGAGCAAAAAAGCGGCGGAAGCCGGACCTTCATTCTGGAGAGCGTCCGGGATTTGACCTACCTCTTTGAGCAGCGGAGCGCGACAATCACCCTGTTTCGGTGGATTACCGCCGGTGTATTGGCGGTGTCCGCAGTGTTTATGTATGTGCTGGCCCAATATCTGACCCGGCCTATCCGGCGGCTGGCCGATGTGACCCGCCGGTTTGCGGACGGGGATTATGAGCTTCGGGCTCCGGTCACCTCACGGGATGAAATCGGCGGGCTGACGCAGGATTTCAACGCCATGGCGGAGCGGCTGGAGCAGAAGATTCTGGAGTTGGAGGACGCCAGGCGGCGGCAGGAGGATTTCATCGCTTCCTTTGCCCACGAGCTGAAGACGCCGCTGACGGCGGTGATTGGGTATGCGGACCTGCTCCGGTCCCAGGCGCTGACCGGGGAGCAGCGGTTCCGGGCGGCCAACTATATTTTCAACGAGGGCAGGCGGCTGGAATCTCTGTCGCTGAAGCTGCTGGACTTGATTGTGGTCCGGCGGCAGGAATTTCCGATGAAGCGGCTGGACGTGGCTCAGCTGGCGGAGCAGGCGGCTGGGGTGCTGGGTCCCGGCTTCGAGCGGGACGGGGTGAAGCTGGAATTGGCGCTGGAACCTGCGGTTCTGCCGGTGGAGGCGGGGCTTTTGACCTCCTGCATCATCAATTTGTGCGACAATGCCCGGAAAGCCAGTTCTTCAGGCGGCACAGTCCGTGTGACAGGGGCCTGGGAAGGAGACGTGTATCTGTTCCAGGTCCAGGACGAGGGCATCGGTATGAAGCCCGAGGAGCTGGGCCGGATTACCGAGCCCTTTTACATGGTGGACAAGTCCCGGTCCCGGGCGCAGAACGGAGCCGGGTTGGGATTGGCCCTGTGTGCGGCGGTGGCGGAGCTCCACGGGACGGCCCTGGAATTCCAGAGCGAACCCGGCGCGGGCACCACGGCGAAGATGCGGTTATCTTCTTTTCTTGAAAGAAAAGAAGCAAAAGAACTTTAAACTGATTCTATCGAAGACTTTCTTAAAATCGCGGTTTGAAGTTCTTTTTGGTCCTTTTCACCCGAAAGGGTGTGGACTCCACTAAGCTTTTGCTTCGCAAAAGCAAGTGTCGTTCAATCTGTCAAGAAAAAGTACAGAAGGAGAAGTTTATGAAACACACATACACATGGCTCACCCTGGCGCTGGCGGCCGCGGTGTGCGCGGCCGCCATTGTCCTGCCATCCCACGCGGTGGGATGGCAGGACAAACAAAGATGGTTCGATACCGTTGCCTCAGAGGACATCTCCCAGGCTGACGTGTCCTTCAACTACGCCTTGACGGCGGCAGAGCGGGTGGACCTGACCGCGGAATACATGCTGATGAGCGTGGGGCACACGGACGGCGCCTTGGATGTCAGTCTGGACCAGACGCCCACCGAAAACGAAATCAGCGCGGAGCAGGCGCTGGAGGCATGTGTGGAGGAACTGCGGGAGCTGTCCCGGCTGGCGGTCCTGCCCCAGATTGATTGGGACAGCGCGCTGGAGGTGGCAAGGCGAATTGACGAGTCCACCGGCATTGATAAGACCTACTACCGCCTGATGGACTGGGAGGACGCTCAGCGCAGGCTGTCCCTCTGGGTAATTTCCGTCAGCCTGGAGCCTTACCGCTACGTCTATGAGCCGAATTCGGAAACACAGATTTCCATTTCCACGGAATCGGTGGAGCTCCTGCCGGACATGGTGACCTGTCTCATGGACGCGGAGACGGGAAAGGTCTACTTTGTCTCGCTGATGGGCGGCATCAGCACCGCGCTGACCCTTTCCCAGGTGGAAGCGCTGTATGACGCGCTGGAGCCGGAGGCTTGGGCAGAGTATTTGGGGCTGAGCACACCGGAGCTGACCGAGCCGGAGCCGGAATTTGAGACATACATCTATGATTCAGAGGGTGCGATGGACCCCGTGCCGCTGGAGACGCCGGTGAAATGGAACTTCACCTTTCCCCAGGAAGAGCTGGACCTGAAATACTATCTGATTTTTGAGCAGCGTGAAGAGACGATTGACGTGGATCTTTACAATCACAAGGCGGGGGAATCCTTGTGCTGGTTCCAGCTCAGCTATTCCCCGGTCTGGCCGGTGTGACTTCTTTTTCTTGAAAGATTGAACGACACTTGATTTTGCGAAGCAAAAGCTTAGTGGAGTCCACACCCTTTCGGGTGAAAAGAAGCAAAAAGAACTTTAAACTGTACTCTGTTGTCAGATGCTCAAGCGTAAAAGAAGCGCGGCCCGGTTTACGGGCCGCGCTTTTTGCGGGAAATCAGAGTTTATTCGGCGTCTTCCTTACGCTTTTTGTCCAGCATGAGCCAGAACAGGCCGAGGCCGGAAAACAGCGTGGTGAGCGCCCAAATCAGGGAATTGTCCCCGGTCTTGGGCACGTCCGCCAGAGGCACGTCGCCGTCGGGAATGTCCGCCAGAGGTACATCACCCTCCGGAATATCCACCAAAGGCACATCCGCGTCAGGAATGTCCGCCAGGGGAACGTCCGAATCGGGAATGTCCGCCTCTTCCGGAATGTCCGCCAGAGGCACTTCCAAATTGGGAATGTCCACCTGCGGCACGTCCGGGAAAATTTCCTCGGGCTCCTCGGGGGTTACGGGAGGCTCAGGAATCTCGGGAGTCTCAGGAACTTCCGGAATCACAGGAGTCTCGGGAACCACGGGAGTGGGCTCGGGAACTACAGGAGTCGGCTCGGGGGGCCGGGTAGTCTCCACGGGAGGCGTGGTGGTCTCTACGGGAGGCGTGGTGGTCTCTACGGGAGGCGTGGTGGTCTCCACGGGAGGCGTGGTGGTCTCCACGGGAGGCGTGGTGGTCTCTACGGGAGGCGTGGTGGTCTCTACGGGAGGCGTGGTGGTCTCTACGGGAGGCGTGGTGGTCTCTACGGGAGGCGTGGTGGTCTCTACGGGAGGCTCAGTGTATTTGTTATTGAACTCGATGCCATCAACGGGAACATAAGTTGTTCCGTCTTCGCTGAGGATTTCAATAACAGGTTCGCCGACCGTCAAAGTTTCCACTTCTACAACCTCATTGCCAATCGTGACTTTTTCCACCGTCTTGACGATCTTGAAGGTGACACGATAGAGAGAGCTGTCATAGGTAACATTTTCCTGATTATCGTTCTGCTCCCGCACATAGAAGGTATACGTCTTTTCTACTTCGCCTTCACCAAATTCTACATCGTTGAAAAGCTCAGGAGGGAAATCGAACTTGGCATTGCCCTGTTCATCATTCTGCATTGTTCCAATGACCTTCTGATCTTTGTCAACCACTTCAAAAGTGAAGGTTTTGTCAGCAATCGTGACATCTTCGTTGTTTGATTCCAGGTTCTTCTCAAGCTCGGTCTCGGGACGGTAGCTGTTCATGTTCGAGCCGCCCGCTTCCCCGATGGTCAGCATGCCGTTGTTGGCGATGCCGCCGCCGTGGCTGTTGGCGGACAGGTTGCCGCTGATGATGACGCCCTGGTTCGTCACAGACTCCAGCGCCTTGTCAATGGACTCTTTGTCGGGGTTTGCGGTCATGAACATCAGGCGGTTGCCAAACACAGTGCCGTTGTTGCTCTCGGTGACTTCGGTCAGCTCGAACGCATACTCGGGAGCCTCGGGCGTACCAAAATTGACAGGTTTGCCGTTCTCATCCACTACATAGCAGTAGGTCCAGCCGGTCCAGTTGGCCTGGCCGTCACCCAGCATGGTGTTGCCGACGATAACGCCGGCAGTTCCCTGGCTGTTTACCGCCGTGGCGTCGCCGGCAGTGAAGATGTCCTGTGCACAATTTTTGAGCACGTCGTTGCCCGCCCACAGGATATAGCCGTCAGTGGCAGACTGGCCGTTGCCGCCATAGCCCGCAGAGTGGCCCTTGCCATCAGCGGAGTTGCCGAAAATGGCCGCGCCCTTCTCAGCATACACAATGGTCTTGCCGTGGACACAAGCCGCGATGCCGCCGCCCAGGCCGTTGGCCGTGTTGGCGGTGATGATGGCGTTGGTGAGCTTCAGGGTGCCGTCAGACTCAATGTAGATGCCGCCGCCGCCCAGATCCTTATAGGTGTAGGTTACGTTGTTGGTGATTTTGCCGCCGCTGATTTCGCCTTCACCCTGGATATAGATGCCGCCACCTTCGCCGAGCATGGCGGAGTTTCCGTCTACAGTGCCGCCGGTCATGTTGAAGGAGCCAATGCCCTCATAGGTATTCACGCCCCGGTCAACGAAAATGCCGCCGCCCTCGCCGGCGGTGTTGCCGGAGATGGTGCCGCCGCTCAGCTCAAACTCGCCCTTGTTGCCCACGTAGACGCCGCCGCCCTGGCCTTCAGGCTCGGGGTATTTGCTGTTCGTCCATGTGTCGGCATTGGTCTCGTTGTTGCTGATGGTGCCGCCGGACATGTTGAACGTACCGTCCATTACAGCCACGCCGCCGCCGTCATTGGCTGCGGTGTTGTTGGAGATGGTGCCGCCGGACATGTTGAAGGTGCCATCTTTATCAACCAGGACAGCGCCGCCATTGCTCTGAGAATGATTTCCGGAAATCTCACCGCCGGACATGTTCAGGCTGCCGCCCTCGCCAATATAGACCGCGCCGCCGCCATTACCATTACCGCCGGAGATCTTGCCGCCTTCCAGGTTGACAGTTCCATTTACCACTTTGATGATACGAATGGTCTGGTTACCTGTGGGGCCGGCCTGGATACCGCCGCCGCCAATTTCGTCCTGAATGGTCAGATCTTTGCCATTGACTGTAATGGCGTTGCCGCCTTCTGAATACTTCAGAACCTGTCCGTTCAAAATGAGGACAACATCGCCGTCACCATCAAGAGCGGCTTTCAGCGCATCCTCCAACTTCAGTCCGGTCGCTACATCCTCATTGGAGTAACAGCTTGCAGTGTGGGTATGCTCTTCCTTGCCGCAGGTCACAGACTTCACTTCGGTGGTCTCATAGCACACATCAGTGTGTTCATGGGACTCGCGCTCTTCCAGCGCACAAAGCAGTTCGCCTCGCTCGCCTCTGGTGTAGCAATCCTCCGTGTGCTTGTGCACCGGGAGGTCGGATTCCGTGCAGATCAGCTCAGTCCTCTCCTCGTAGCAGCTATCGGTGTGATGCTCTTCCGTGCAGGTCAGCTCCGAGGTATAGCACCCATCGCTGTGAGTGTGCTCACCTTCGGCTTGCGTGCAGGTCAGATTCTCGACCACGTTATAGCAGGCGCTGTCGTGGATGTGATCCTCCGCGGTCTCAGTGCAGGCCAGCTCCTCGGTTACGCTATAGCAGCCGTCGCCATGGGTGTGGCCAGTCTCGGTGCAGGTCAGCTCCGAAGTATAGCACGCCTCGGTGTGATGGGCGTCCTGGCAGTTCAGAACCTTAATCGTCTTATAGCAGCCATTTTCTTCACTGTGGCTGTGGACGTTCTCAGACTCCACCTCAGTGCAGGTCAGCTCATAGCTCCACGCATAGCAGCCGTCGCCATGAGTGTGGCCTTCAGCGGCCTCTTTGCCGCAGATAAGCTTGCGTTCCTCTTTGTTGTCATAGCACTCCGCGGTGTGCTGATGAGCTTCTATCTCGCAGATTTGTTTCGCCTCCACCTTTGCGGCGAAAGCCGAGGTAGCCGCCATGGAGAAGACGACAGAGAGCGCAAGTCCACGGACCAATAATTTTTTTATATTCTTTTTCACAGATAATTCGTCCTTTCAATTCTGTGGTGCTCGGATGCAAAATATCTGGCAGCCGAACGAGCGTGGGGCATTTCCCGCAGGATCCTGCCCTTTAGCCTCTGGCTTTGCGGTCCCAGCGTTTCCACTGGTTTGCACTGCAACCGAACGAGCGTAGCGTCAGAGAACAGCGTCTCTGACACCCTAGCCTCTGGTTTTGCGTCCCATCGTTTCCAATGGTTTGCCGGCGCCTCCTGATGGGCATCCCGCCGCCGCAGGCGCAGACAGCGGCGGGGCAGCGCCAGGGTGGAACCGCCTCGTTCATTGAGACTTCCCCCTTTCCTTTATCGTTGAAATTACACTTTTACAGGCTGTTTTCCGGCAGTCTCAGCGAACTGCCGCAAAAACTCGTCATGCAGGGCCTCTTCGGCCCGCTTCCGGGCACTGACCGCTTCCTCGAAGGTTTTGTAGCTCCCCAGGTAATACCGCTTTCCCTTGAAGCAGATTGACGCCCGCCAGCGCTGTTTCTGTGCCCGCCAGTCCACACCGGGCACGCCGCTGGTGTTGTTCCGGCGGATGGTTTTTGCCCGCAGCATTTCCACACAGGTGCCGTCGATGTAGGTCAGCCCCAGTCCCTTGTTGGGACTGCCCTTCGAGTCCAGGCAGCCACAGCTGGAGGCATGGCCGTTTCGCAGGCGGCTGGTACTGATGACAGCGTCCTTCCCGCAGTCACACCGGCACAGCCACGCTGTCCGGGTTCCGATGTTTTCCGCTGGGCCCAGAACGGTCAGATGCCCGTACCGCTGGCCAGTCAGGTCCAATTCTTTCCTTGAATACACCGCTGCTCACCTCCCTCCAAGCTTCAGTGCGTTTCCCGAACTTTACAAAAATGTGTACCTTCCTGTAAACTGGTCCTTCATCCTTTATTATAGGAAGAATACCACATATCGGTTCCATTTTCAATACCTATGCTGGTTTTTTTAACCACAAAAACGGATTGCAGAAAAGTACGCCTTTCTGTAGGCTGGTCCTTTGACATGCCATCATACGGTACAGTTTCCTGTCTCGTATGAGACGCCTCTATGGAATTTTCCATAAAAATGACAAAAAACTGTTCTTCCAATTGTACAAACCGCTTTTTTCTGAAATTCTTCCCTTTTCCCCTACACTTTTCTGGGTAATTTGATATAATACAAATGAACATACCGCTACGTTTCAAAAAAGGAGCTGAGTCCCATAGTCTGTAAGCATGCCGTTATTGATATGCGCCAAAGCGGCGGACCGGGCCTGACGCAGAACCTGCTGTTTTGCCCCGCTGCCCACTGGCTGGTTCAAAGCCTCGCGGCAGCCGGCGTAGAGCACTTTTTCATCATCACCGGCGATTCCCTGACCTTCCCGGAGGGGTGTGAGGCGGTCTCTGGCCAGGACCCGGAGCTGGACGCCAAGCTGAAGGCCTTTGCCGCCCAGGCCGGGGGAGCTGTGCTGTCCGTCACCCGGCCGGTTTGGCTGTCCTATGCCGGCGCGGCCCTCCTCACGGGGAATGAGCCGCTTCCCGCCGGTGGAGAGGAGACCGGTATTTGGCGGACCTCCAACCTGGCGGAGCAAGGCTTGAGCGGCCTTGCCACAGGGGAGCCCTTTAGCCCCTCTGCCTGTGAGGAGCCCTTGGCTGTGGCCCTCCAGACCGCGGAGGACGTGGAAACGGCCCAGTACCTGGGCCGGTACGATGTGGTATTCCGGCACACGGCACGGGGCGTCCGTTTTTTGGACTTGGACACCGCTTACATCGATCCCACGGTGGAGATCGGCGCGGGCACGCTGATTCTGCCCGGCACCATTCTGCGGGGGAGAACTGTCATCGGGGAGAACTGCGAAATCGGCCCAAACACCATGATTCGAGACTGTGAAATCGGCCATGACACGGTGGTCAACGCCTCCCAGCTCAATGAATCCACGGTGGGCAGCCATACCAATGTGGGTCCCTTCGCCTACCTGCGGCCCAATTCCCATGTGGGCGACGCGGTGAAGGTGGGCGACTTTGTAGAGGTGAAAAATTCCAGCATTGGAGACGGAACCAAGATTTCTCACTTGACCTATGTCGGGGACTCCGATGTGGGGGAGCAGGTGAACTTTGGCTGCGGCACCGTGACCGTCAACTACGATGGCAACCAGAAGTACCGGACCACCATCGGGGACCGCTGCTTCCTGGGCTGCAACACCAACCTGGTGGCGCCGGTGACGGTGGAGGACGGAGCGTTTACCGCCGCAGGCACTACGGTTACGGGACGGGTTCCCGCCGGCGCGTTAGCTATCGGCCGGGCCCGCCAGGAAAACAAAGAGGGTTGGGCCCTCCGGCACCGGGCAAAGAAGAAGTAACCGAGGAACAGAGGACCACATCCGGGGCCCCTGGCAGGCGGACTCCGGTTAGAGAAAAGGAGAGAATACTTATGATCGCGCACGGAAAAGACGTCAAAATCTTCGCAGGCAACTCGAACCCCACGCTGGCCCAGGACATCTGCAAGGTGATGGGGACCACCCTGGGCAGCGCCGAGGTTGGCACCTTCTCCGACGGGGAAAAATCCGTCTCCATTTACGAGACCGTTCGGGGCTCCGACGTGTTTGTCGTACAGTCCACCTGCTCTCCGGTCAATGACAACCTGATGGAGATGCTCATCATGATTGACGCCCTGCGGCGGGCTTCCGCCGGCCGGATCACCGCAGTTATTCCCTATTTTGGATACGCCCGGCAGGACCGGAAGACCAAACCTCGAGATCCCATTTCCGCGAAGCTGGTGGCCAACCTGATTACACGAGCGGGCGCGGACCGGGTGCTGACCATGGACCTGCACGCCAACCAGATTCAGGGCTTCTTTGACATTCCTGTGGACAATCTGATGGGCTCTCCCATCTTTGTGGAGTATTTCACCAAGAAGTTTGTCGGCTGCCATGAGGAGGCCATGGTGGTTTCCCCTGACGTGGGCAGCGTGGCCCGCGCCCGTGCCTTCGCCCAGAAGCTGGACATGCCTCTGGCCATTGTGGACAAGCGCCGGCAGAAGGCCAATTCCTCGGAAGTGATGAATATCATCGGCGATGTAAAGGACAAGCGGGTCATTCTGCTGGACGACATGGTGGACACGGGCGGATCTCTGTGCCATGCGGCCAAGGCGCTGGTGGAGATTGGCGGGGCGAAGTCGGTGACGGCCTGCGCGTCTCACGGTGTGCTTTCCGGCCCTGCGGTGCAGCGGATCAACGAATCCGCCCTGGACGAGGTGCTGTTTCTGGACACCATTCCCGCGCCCAAGGATATGAAGAGCAGCAAGATTCGCTATCTCTCTGTGGCCAACATGTTCGGCGACGCCATTGAGCGGATTTATGAGGAAATTTCCATTTCCAAGCTGTTTTGGTAAGCCCGCTTTCCGGATGCTGCTTGACCAGCCAAAGCCGCGGGAGCAGAAAGCTCCCGCGGCTTTGGCCAGTGTCCGGCGTATCTGTAAAATGATGTTTTGGGGAGAGTGTGACGGTGAGAACGGACATTCTGGACTTCTTGCAGAAAGAAATTTATGCCAGGTGCGGCAGAACGTCCAACCGGTTTGGAATGGGCGTCTACCACCATATTGCCGCGGTTGTGAAAAACAGTATGCTGCTGGCGGACCGGTACGGCGCGGACCGGGAAGTGGTTATGGTCGCGGCCTGGCTCCACGACATCGCCTCTGTCACAGATGAGGCCCTCTACGAAAACCACCATATTTATGGTGCGGAAATGGCGGAAGAGCTTCTGACAAAGCTGGACTATGAGCCATCGAAAATCAGCCTGGTGCAAGATTGTATTCGGAATCATCGGGGAAGCGTCCGGTTGGACCGGCATAGAATCGAAGAAGTATGTGTTGCGGATGCCGACGCCATTTCCCATTTTGACGCGGTTCCAAGCCTGCTGTATTTGGCCTTTGTGAACCATCAGATGGGGATGGAGGAGGGAATCCGCTTTGTCCGGGATAAGCTGGAGCGAAGCTATCAGAAAATGTCTCAGGAAAGCAAAGAATTCTATCAGGAAAAGTACCGGACTGTGATGAATGTTTTGGCTTTTTAAATTGGATAAGCTTGATGCTCCCCCCTGTCTTTGGACATGGGGGCTTTTGGGCGTTCCTAGAGTATGCGGTTTAACGTTCTTTTTTCTTCGTTTCATCCGAAGGGCCGGACTCACTCAGATTTTTCTGCGAAAAATCAAGTGCAGTTCCATCGTTCGAGAACAAGGAGAGGAAGAGAAACGGAGGTAATATATGTTTTTTGGAATACAGAGCTCCGGAGTGGACTGGCTGGTGGTGGGGCTGGGCAACCCCGGAGACCAGTACGAAAACACCCGCCACAACGTGGGCTTTCTTGTGGCGGACGAGCTGGGCGAACGCCAGCACAAGGCGATTCAGCGCCTGAAGTACAAGGCCCTCACTGCTGTTATGGAGCTGGGGGGCTGCAAGGCTCTGGTTATGAAGCCTGTGACCTACATGAACCTGTCCGGAGAAGCGGTCCGGGCTGCCGCGCAGTTCTATAAAATTCCGCCGGAGCGGGTGCTGGTCATCTCAGATGATGTTTCCCTGCCAGTTGGGCGGCTGCGGGTGCGGAAAAGCGGCTCCGCCGGCGGGCACAACGGGCTGAAGAGCATTATTGGACAGCTGGGCAGCGACCAGTTTCCCCGGCTGAAGGTCGGCGTGGGGGAGAAGCCCCATCCTGACTATGACCTGGCGGACTGGGTGCTGGGCCGGTTCCAGGGGGAAGACAAAAAAGCGATTGATGCCGCTGTCCAGCGGGCCGCCGACGCAGTGGAGTGTGTTCTGGCCAAAGGTATTCCCGAGGCCATGAACCGATATAATAGCAAATGAGGGGCGAACGGCTGGCTTGGCCCGATCTGCTGAAGGGCACCGGCATTTTCCTGGTCACTCTGGGCCACTCCGCGCTGGTGGACAAAACGGTCATAGCGTGGATTTACACCTTTCATATGCCCCTCTTCTTTTTCCTCAGCGGATACTTTTTCAACCGGCAGGAAGGAACCGTTTGGAACACCATCCGCCACAAGGCTTTTCCTGTTCTGGCCCCTATGGCGGCATACAGCCTGTGCCGCTGGGTTTGGGGCGGGGTTTCCGCGCTGACAGAGGGCGGCGCGGTGGATTTCCGGCCTCTGCTGGGGATTCTGCTCCAGTGGGGCGGGACGGACTTTGACGGCTATGTGTGGTTTTTCGCCGGACTGTTTTCCGCTGAGTGCATATTTGCCCTCCTGCTTCAGCGTATGGAGGGGCGGCCTCTGCGTTTGCTGGGCGTGTGCTCTGCCCTGGCGCTGGCAGTCTGGCTGGGATCCCGTGCGGGGCTGCCCCGGCTGCCCTGGCATGTGGACGGGGGATGCCTGCTGCTGCCCTACCTCTGCCTGGGCTGGGTGGTCCGGCGGTATGAAGAGAAAATTGACCAGGTTCTGGCGTCTCGAAAGAGGGAGGCGCTGGTCATTTTAGGACTGATCGGGGTGCAGCTTGTGAGCGCGCTTGTCAATTTGCGGCTGGGTCCCACTCGGATTGACTACAATCTCCGGCTGCTGAACGAGTATGTTACCGCCTATCTGGCGGGAGCGTCCGGGATTGGGTGGGTCTGGCTCCTGGGACGGAAGCTGCCCGCGCCCCGATGCCTTACCTTTGTGGGCGAATACAGTGCGGTCTATTACTGCGTTGGCTGGATTGGATCCAATATCGCGCACAGGCTTGTATGGATGACGGTGCCCGTCAGGGGACTGCCGCTGCTGGGAGTTCACCTGCTGGGAATGTGGGTTCTGCCTCTGCCGCTGGTTCTTGGCGTGATGCGGCTTTGCCCGGAGCTGATCGGGAAGAAGAGACGGGCTAGTTTGAAGCCGGTTCAACATGAAACCCGCCGCAGTACGTCAGTTTAAAGTTCTTTTGCTTCTTTTCTTTCAAGAAAAGAAGAGGAGGTGTGTACGTTGCAAAAGCTGCTTTCCATCCTGGACAAAGTGCCGGAGTTTGAAAATTTACTCCGTCAGATCGACGCGGGCCGCTGCCCTGTTGCCTTGTCCGGCCTTTCCGCTGTCCACCGGGCCCACTTCGCCGCCGCCCTCCAGGCCAAAACTGGCCGGCCGGTGGTTGTCCTCTGTGCCGACGAAGGCGAGGCCCAGCGCATGACGCGGGACCTTTCCGCCTTCTCCGGCCTTCCCGCCGCCCTCTTGTATGGCCGGGAATTCCTGTTCCATAACGCCGCCACCGTCTCCCGCCAATGGGAGCACCGGCGGCTTTCTGCCCTTTACCGGCTCTCCAAGGGAGAAATTCCGCTCCTGGCTGCCACTGCCGAGGGCTTTCTCCAGCGCACGCTGCCCCCTGACCGGCTGGCTCAGGCCGCCCTGACCCTCCAGCCCGGCGGGAGCTACGACCTGAACGCCCTCACCCACACCCTCACCGTGGGCGGCTACACCCGCTGCGAGCAGGTGGAGGGCCCCGGTCAGTTCGCCCTTCGAGGCGGTATTCTGGACGTTTTCTCTCCTGCCATGGAGGCCCCCATCCGGGCCGAGTTCTGGGGCGACGAGCTGGACGCCATGGGTCTATTTGACCCTGTCTCCCAGCGCCGGACTGAAAATATTCCCTCCGCTGTACTGCTGCCTGCCGCTGAAACGCTGCCTCAGCTGGCCCCCGGCGGCGTGCTGGGTCTGGTGGAGTCTATCGAGCGCCTGCGCGTCAAGCTGTCCAAAAAGAACAGCAGCGCCAAGCTGCTGGAAACCCTGGCCGGAGACAGCCAGCGTCTGGCGGAGCTCGCTTCCTTTCCCGCCGCTGACCGCTATCTGGACCTCATTTATCCGGACTTCGCTTCCGCCGCGGACTACCTGCCGCCGGATGCTCTGGTGCTCTGGTCGGAGAGCGGCCGGGTGCTGGAGGCGGGCAAAAACTACCGCTGGCGGCTTCAGGAGGACGTGAACACCCTGTTGGAGGGGGGCGTTCTGGCGGGAGAGATCGCCCGCTACGCCATGGAGGCCGGCGAGCTGACCCACCGCCTGGGGGACTTCCCCAACGCCTACCTGGACTCGTTCCTGACCGCCCAATACCCGGACAGTCCTCGGGCGGTGCTGTCCGTCTCCGCCAAAATTCTGCCGTCCTTCGGGGCCAGCCTGGAGACGGCGGTTTCTGATTTGACGCACTACCAAAATGCGGGCATCGCGGCCATTGTGCTGTGCTCCTCGGAGCAGCGGGCCAACGCCCTGAGCCAGCTCATGCGAGAGCAGAAGGTGAAGACCGGACTGGATTTGAAGCTCCACGACCTGCCTGGGGCGGGGAAGAGCGTCATCGCCTTGGGAGGGCTGTCCTCCGGACTGGAGTACCCAGCCGCCGGAGTGGCGGTGCTCACCGAAGGCAGCGGTGTGCCCGCCAAACGGAAAAAAGCCGTCAAGTCCGCTACCAACCGGCAGAAGCTGGACAGCTACACCGACCTCACGCCTGGCGGCCTGGTGGTCCACGAGCACCACGGCATCGGCCGCTTCGTGGAGATGACCAAGATGACGGTGGACGGACTGGAAAAGGACTATGTGAAAATTGCCTTCGCCGGGGCAGACACCCTGTATGTGCCCGCCACCCAGCTGGACCTCATCTCCAAGTACATCGGCGCGGGGGAGGAGGGTACCGGAGCGAGGCTCTCCAAGCTGGGGGGCACGGACTGGGCCAAGACCAAAGCCAGGGCCAAGGCGGCCGCCAAGGACCTGGCTAAGGGCCTCATTCAGCTCTACGCCCAGCGCCAGCGCCAGCCGGGCTACGCGTTCCACCCGGATGACCCATGGCAGAAGGAGTTTGAGGATAAATTCGAGTACGCCGAGACTGACGACCAGCTTCGCTGTGTGGCGGAGATCAAGTCGGACATGGAGCAGTCCATTCCCATGGACCGGCTGCTATGCGGCGATGTGGGCTACGGCAAGACAGAGGTGGCCCTTCGGGCGGTGATGAAATGCGTGCTGGAGGGAAAACAGGCGGCTATCCTGGTGCCCACCACCGTGCTGGCCAACCAGCACTTTCAGACCGCCTCCAAGCGGTTTGCCGGCTATCCGGTCAAAGTGGATATGCTCAGCCGCTTCCGGACCCCCAAGCAGAAGAAGCTGACCCTGGCAGCGGTAAAGGACGGGGCGGTGGATGTGCTCATTGGCACTCACAGCCTGCTGAACAAGGGCCTGGAGTTCAAGGACCTGGGCCTCCTCGTCATCGATGAGGAGCAGCGGTTTGGCGTGGCCCACAAGGAGCGGCTGAAGGAGATGAGCCGCCAGGTGGACGTGCTCACCCTGTCCGCCACCCCGATTCCCCGGACGCTGAACATGGCTCTGTCCGGCCTGCGGGACATGTCCACCATCGAGGAGCCGCCCCAGGACCGGCAGCCGGTGCAGACCTACGTGCTGGAGCACGACTGGTCGGTGCTGGCGGACGCCATGCGCCGGGAGACAGGACGGGGCGGGCAGGTGTACTACCTCCATAACCGGGTGGAGACCATCAGCCGGACCGCAGCCCGGATACAGGAGATGCTGGGCGAGGAGGTCCGGGTCGGTGTGGGCCACGGCAAGATGAGCGAGGACGAGCTCAACGACGTGATGCAGCGGATGGTGGACGGAGACCTGGACGTGCTGGTCTGTACGACGATCATCGAGACGGGCATTGACATCTCCAACGTGAACACCCTGATTATTGAGGACGCGGACAAGATGGGGTTGGCTCAGCTCCACCAGATCCGGGGCCGGGTGGGCCGGTCGTCCCGGCGGGCCTTCGCCTACCTTTCCTACCGGAAGGGGAAGGTGCTCACGGAGGTGGCGGCAAAGCGGCTGTCCGCCATTCGGGAGTTCGCGGAGTTTGGATCCGGCTTCAAAATCGCCATGCGGGACCTGGAGATCCGGGGAGCGGGCAATTTGCTGGGGCCGGAGCAGTCGGGTTTTTTGACCAACGTGGGCTACGACATGTATTTGAAGCTGCTGGAGGAGGCGGTTTTGGAGGAGAAAGGGGAGAACCCGGTCCAGAAGACGGAGTGCGCCGCCGACCTGGCGGTGTCCGCCAACATTCCGGACCGGTATGTACCCTCGCCGGAGCAGCGGATGGACCTCTACCGCCGCATTGCCCGAATTCGGAGCGAGGAGGATGCGGATGATGTGGTGGATGAGCTCATTGACCGGTACGGAGACCCGCCCCGGAGCGTAAACAATCTGATTTCCGTGGCCCTGCTGCGGGCGGCGGCGGCCCGGTGCGGCATTTCCGACATTGGGCAGAAGGGCGGGTGCCTCAACTTCACTCTGAGCCAGTTTGACCTGCGGCAAATCTCCGCCCTGTGCGGCGCGGAGAAATACAAGGGCCGGATTCTCTTTTCCGCCGGTGAGAATCCCATGCTGTCTCTGCGGCTGAAGAAGGGGGAGGATGTGCTGAGGCTGGGCCAGGAGCTGCTCAACGCCTATGAGGCGCTGGCCTGAGATCTGGGTGCTGCTGAAAGCCGCTTCGCGGCATGATGGATCTGCCCATATTGAACATCCGGGAGCTGCCTGGATAGACAGCTCCCGGATAGACTTGGATGTTTCACACGTTGAACACAGCCGCCAATCAGTTACACATAAAGCTCCTCCATGGTATCCAGACACAAACACCCCAGCCGCCCGCCGGGATAGGCGCATCCGCAGTCGATGCCGATCATTGTGCCATAATAAAAGATCCGGTCCGGCTGCTCAGGCGCCCCAAGCTGCCTGTAGAGCAGACGGGTGGGGGTGTGTCCAAAGACAAGGGTCTTGTCTGGAAAGAAGGAACTATCCAAGCTCGGGCGGCAGAATAGAAACTCTTCCGGGCTGTATTCCTCCAAAGGGCGGTCAGGAGAAAAGTGCTCCAGACCGGCATGGACCAGAAGAAACTGCCGTCCCGCTACGGCAATCTCCTCATAGGCGGACAGTTTTGGAAGATACGCGCACACTGTCTCCATTTCTTCCATGCTGAGCTGGAGAAATTGGAGGATGGACGCCCGCCCGCCGTTTTGAATCCATTCCTGTATCTGCTCCTGTTCCGTTTTGCTCAGGGGCTGTTCCGCTCCTTGGCGCGTGGCGCGCAAAAGGGCCGGCAGCGCCAGGGCGGCCAGCAGCTCGTGGTTCCCCAGAATCCCGGCCACATTGGGCCGCGCCGCCATATCCAGCAGAATTTTGAACCCGTCCGGCCCCCGGTCCAGCACGTCCCCCAGCACATAGAGGGTGTCGTCCTCCGCAAACTGGATGGCCTCCAGCATGGCCTGGTATGTTTCGTAACAGCCGTGAATATCCGACATCACATAGGTCATCGTGTTTCCTCTTCTCCAGCCGTACGCCCCTCTGCGGTGGCAAGTATGAAATGGGTCCCCTCATCGCAAAACTCCGAAGAGAAGCAATAGTTTGCGTCCTTACCGATACGTTGTTGAATCACCTCTACAATCTCCCCGATTAACTCCAGATTGACTTCCATATTTGCGGAGATATGCAAAACCGCCGCCAGAATGACCCGCCCGGGCTCGGGAGCCATCTCCTGCGCCGCCTGCCGGGCCATGTCTACTGCGATTCTGTCACTTGCAGCAGGGGGGCTTTCCAAGATGAAAGCGGCCTCGCCGCTCCGCAGAGCCTCCAAGTCCGCCGCTGCGTCTAATCCAACAAGTTCGGCATTTTCGCATATTTGCTTCAGAACTTCATAATCCGTCTCCCAATTGAGCTGTCGTTTCCGCATAAAGCAAATCAGTCCTTTACTATAAAGATGGCCAAAATATAACACAGGCCCCTGTACCGAAACAAGTACAGGGGGATGATTGCTTTTCCACATGAAGCATGGTATCATACAGGGTAAACCATTTCAAAAGGGGGTGCTGCTGTGTCCATAAACATCCTTCCCTTCCGGGTCTATCAGGTCCTCTTGGAGTATACCGACGGGGACCACGCTCTGCCTATGGGAGAGCTGCTCCGCCTTTTGCGGACGGAATACGGCCTGCGCTGCGACCGGCGGGCGGTGTATGCCGCTTTGGACAAGCTGAGGGCCGTGGGCTGTCATATTCCGGAGTATCAGGACGACGGCGAGGGCTACCGGCTGCTGTCCCGCCCTCTGGAGCCGTCGGAGGTCCGGCTGCTGTCGGACGCCGCGTCCGCCTTTCCGGGCATCTCCCAGCGTCAGTGCCAGCGCCTGCTGAAGAAGTTGGGGCGGAGCCTCAGCTGCTGGCAGCGGGAACAGTGCCGTCCTCTCCCGGTCAAAACGCCCTGGAGAGGTGTAAACCAGGAGGCGTTTCTGTCTGTCGAGGTGCTGGAGGAGGCGGTCTCCCGCCGCTGTCAGGTGCGGTTTCAGTACATGAAATACGGTATGGACAAGAAGCTTCACCCCCGCCAAGAGCGGCCTTATCAGGTGTCGCCCTATGGGCTCTATTTTACCAACGGAAATTATTATCTGCTCTGCCGGTATCAGGGCGCGGAGAATATCAGCCATTACCGGGTGGACCGGATTCAGTCCCCGGTTCTGCTGGAGAAGCAGCCTGCCGAGCCGTTGCCGTCAGGGCTGGATATGGAGCGTTATGTCCGGGAGCGGGCGTATCCCTTTTCCGGCAAGGCCATCCGGGCGGTGCTGCACTGTGAGATTGATTTGCTCAGCGATGTGCTGGACCGTTTCGGCATGGAGACCCAGCTCCGGGACAACGGAGACGGAACCTTTGACGCGGTGGTCCTCACCGGTGCCGCCGGGTTGAAATTCTGGGCGCTGCAATATGTTGCGGCCTGCCAGGTTGTGGAACCGGAGCAGCTGCGGCGGGAGATCTGCGATGCCCTGAGGGCAGGGTGGGAGGCGTATCAAAAAATACAGGAATAGCTAAACCGGAAGAATTAGGGAGACGGTTTTCATGGAATCGAATTTGTTCGAGGCTCTGCGGATTAAAGAAAATGAGGTCGTGATGTGCCGCTTTCTGGCGGACCTGCTGGACCCAAAGGGGTGGCATGGACTTGGGACGCAGTTCCTGAAATCCTTTCTGGAGAAGGTCATCCAGTTAGAAGGCTTGGAATGTCTGGAACGCACCTGCGTCATGACGGAATATCTTATTGACAACGGCAGGAGAATTGACATCATACTCCAAAACCCTGGGTTTTCCCTTCCCATTGAGGCCAAAATCAACGCCAGGGACCAGCAGGGCCAGTGCTATGACTATTTGCCCTATGCCCGAAAGGCACCTTTGGTTTATCTGACAAAACACGGCGGCAAACCGTCTGAATGGAGCAGAAAGACAGCCGGTGAAAAAGAGGGGGAAATTCGCTGCGTTTCGTGGGAGAGTATTTGTGACTGGCTGGAACAGGAGCCCGAAGTCCTGGAACAGGTGAGACAGTACACAGAGGCCATCCGGTCATTTTTGCCCAAGTCCACAAAAACATCCGTGGACTGTGGTTTGATTCGCGATGTGCTGGCGGCATTCCGGAGCGGAATGGGACAGGGAATCGCGGAACGCTATGGACTAGAGGAGCTGCCTGATTCTTACCGGTCCTATCAGAATTGGAAGAATCAGAACCTGTCCTACTGTCCAGGCTTAAACTATCGAGTCAAGGGCGTGGATTTTCCCCAAAAGGACAGCCTTCAAATGTGGTTCCGAATCGAGGTGGCCGGCGACGGGTATCTGTCCGCCGGGTTCTGTCTGGTGGATGTGAAAGCGGGAGCGGCCGGAAACGAAATGAACAAGGTGAACGTCAAATCCGATGTGATAGAGGACCTCAAGCGGCTCAAACCCCTCATGGCCTTTATTGTCTCGCGGGATAACTGGTGGTTTGCCTGGCGCTTTTCCAACGGAAAGCAGGACGTGGCCCGGGATAATGCGCCAAATTTTAAGACGATGAACAAATGTGCCGCAGGCCTGCTGGACCAGGAGAAACAGCCGGAATTTGTGGAGGATACCATCCGGATTTTTGAGGACCAGCTTCTGAGATACCTGGGACCCTCTGATGAGTGACTATTGCGATGGAGCCTGCATCCCCTAAAACCTGACCCGCCTGCCTGTTTTGCGAATGGAAGTCCTACAAACCGAACGCTTGTCTTTTCCTGAATTCTTTGGTATAATAACTAATACGCCTTTTCCTGTCTTTGCGAAAACCCAAGCTTATGGGGGGGACTTGTGTGAACAAGAAGCTGACGCATCTGCTGGAGCCCCAGCTCCAGCTGTATTTTCTCTGCCTTGTGCTGTTTGCCGGGGTGACACTGTTTTTTGACCACATCCTGGGCATTTTGGAGATGGCGCTGGTGATTGTCCTCTACCTCTACTACCGGGATCGAAACCGCCGGAGGCAGAAGGAGCTGAGCAAATACATCGAAAACATCACGGCCAACATGGACGATGCCACGCGGGACACTATGCTGAACGCGCCGCTTCCCATGGTCATTTTCCGGCCGGACAGCGAGGAGGTCATTTGGAGCAACGAGCGGTTTCTTCAGCTGACCGACGAGCGGGAGCACCTGTTCGACACCAAAATCACCGCGATTGTCCCCAATTTTTCCTCCAAGTGGCTGATGGAGGGCAAGAGCGAGTGTCCCGGCGAGGTGCTCCTGGGGAACCGGAAGTTTCTGGTGTTCGGCCACCTGCTCCACAGCGGCGACGCGCTGGGCGCCAAGGGGCTGCTGGCCACCACCTATTGGGTGGACGTGACGGAGATGACCAACACACGGGACCGGTACGCTGCCAGCCGTCCGGTGGCCGCTATTCTTATGCTGGACAACTATGAGGAACTCTGCAAGGGAGTCACCGACAACGGCAGGTCCACCTTGCGCGCGGAGATTGACAACCTTCTGGACGCCTGGACCACCCCCACAGGGGGCGTGCTGTGCCGGTACGACCGGGACCGTTATCTGTTCATCTTTGAGGAACAGTATCTGGCGGCCTTCCAGGAGAGCAAATACGACATTCTGGACAAGGTGCGCCAGGTGGTCAGTCCCAACCACATTCCAGCCTCGCTCTCCATCGGCATTGGTAAGGACGCGCCCACCCTGGGGGAGCTGTTCCAATACGCCTCGCTGTCCATCGAAATGGCCCTGTCCCGAGGGGGAGACCAGGTGGTGGTCAAGAACCAGATCAATTTCGAGTTCTACGGCGGGCACTCAAAGGAGCTGGAAAAGCGGACCAAGGTGAAGAGCCGGGTCATGTCCAACGCCTTGGGCGAGCTGATCGCGGACTCCTCCTGCGTCTTTGTCATGGGCCACAAGTACCCGGACCTGGACGCGGTGGGCGCGGCCGCCGGCGTCTGCGCCATGGCCCGGAAGAAGGGTGTGGCCGCCCACATCATCAAAGAGGCGTCCAACAATCCCGGCACGGTCATGACGGAACGGCTGTCCAAGCTGCCGGAGTATGCCAGCACCTTCCTGTCCGCGCAGGACGCCATCATCAAGGCGGACTCCCGGTCTCTGCTGGTGGTGGTGGACACCAACCGGCCGGAGCAGGTCCAGGCTCAGGAGCTGCTGGAGTCCTGCACCCGTGTGGCGGTCATCGACCATCACCGCCGGGCGGCGACCTATATCGCCAACGCGGCGCTGAACTTCCACGAGCCCTACGCGTCCTCGGCCAGCGAGCTGGTTACCGAGCTGCTTCAGTATCTGGTGGAGCCGGCGGACCTGCTGCGGGGAGAGGCGGAGGCCCTGCTGGCGGGCATTGTGCTGGACACCAAAAACTTTGCCATGCGGACAGGAAGCCGGACCTTTGAGGCGGCGGCGTTTCTGCGGCGGAGCGGTGCGGACACTGCCGGTGTGAAGAAGCTGTTTCAGAACGACCTGGCGGGCACGGTGGCCAGATACGACATCATCCAGACCGCGAAGATATACCGGAACGGGGTGGCTGTGGCGGCGGTGGACCACACGGTGGGCCGGGTGACGGCGGCGCAGGCGGCGGACGAGCTGCTGGGCATCTCCGGCGTGGAGGCCTCGGTGGTGCTGTTTCCGGACAACGGACAGGTGATTGTTTCCGCCCGAAGCATGGGGGATATCAATGTGCAGCTGATTCTGGAGCGGCTGGGCGGGGGCGGAAACGCCACGGCCGCCGGCGCTCAGATTCCCGGCAAGTCCATAGAAGAGGTTTCGCGGGAGCTGGCCGCTTCGATCGACCGCTATTTTGACGAGGAGTAACGTGTGTTCTTTTCTTGAACGAAAAGGACCGGCGCTTTCTTGAAAGAAAGCTTAGCAAAGAACTTTCGGCCGGCGTACTGCTTGCGGATTCTAAATAGTGCATCGCCCTTTGGCGGTCTGATGAGATCATCGGGCTCGCAGGAGAGCAGCGTCTGAAATAAAGCGTCGTTTGAAGTTCTTTTTGCTTCTTTTTCTTTCAAGAAAAAGAAGAGAAACCAGAAAGGATGAAGGAACCATGAAAGTGATTTTACAGCAGGATGTGAAGGGCCAGGGCAAGAAGGGCCAGATGGTGGAGGTATCCGACGGCTACGCCCGGAACTTTTTGTTTCCCCGAAAGCTGGCGCTGGCGGCCACGGCGGACAACGTGAACACCATGAAGCTTCAGGAGCAGGCCAGAAAGGAACAGGAAGCCCGTGAAAAGGCGGAGGCGGAAGAGCTGGCCAAGCGGCTGGGCGGGCTGACGGTCAAGCTCCAGGCCAAGGCGGGCACCGGCGGGCGGCTGTTCGGATCAGTCACCTCCAAGGAAATCGCCGACGCGCTCCAGGCCCAGCACGGCATTGCCATTGCCAAAACCAAGATTGTCCAGGAGGAGCCCATCAAGGCCTTCGGCGGCTACGAGCTCAAATGCAAGCTGGGCTATGAGGTCACAGGCAAGCTCAAGGTGGTCGTGACAGAGGCGTAAAACGCGGAGGGCGTGATATGGACGAGCTGCTGTTAAAACAGATGCCCCACAGCACGGAGGCGGAGCAGGCCACCCTGGGCGCTATGCTGATGGATGAGCGGTGCATCCCCCAGGTGGTGGAGGCCCTCAAGCCTGATGACTTTTACCTCCGGCAGAATCGGGAAATCTTTGAGACCATTTATTCCATGTTCTCCCTGTCCCAGCCGGTGGACCCGGTGACTGTACTGGAGCAGATGAAGCTGCATGGGGTGTACGATGAGAATACATCCCGGGGCTATCTGCTGCAATTGATGGAAATTACACCCACCGCCGCCAATGTGATGGAGTATGTGTCCATCGTCAAGGACAAGGCCCTCCTCCGGCGCATTTCGGAGACTGCCGGAGACATCACGGCCATGGTGAGCGAGGGGACAGGGACAGCCCAGGACATTCTGGAGGCCGCGGAGCAGCGCATTTACGCCATCCGGCAGGGCCGGGGGGCTCAGGGTCTGGCCCACATCTCCCAGGTCATTCTGGGGGTCTATGAGCGGCTGGCAGAGCTGGCTCAGAGCGATTCTGCGGTCCCCGGCCTGTCCACGGGCCTGAGCGATGTAGACGCGGCCATCTCCGGCCTGAACAAGTCTGACCTTATTCTGTTGGCAGCCCGGCCGGGCATGGGCAAGACCTCCATGGCGCTGAACATCCTGCTCCACGGCGGCAAGCACTCGGGGAAGAACGTGGTGTTCTTCTCCTTGGAGATGAGCCGGGAGCAGTTGGCCATGCGCCTGCTGTCCAACGAGTCCTTCGTGGACAACAAAAAGCTGGTCACTGGCAAGCTCAGTGAGGAGGACTGGGTTAAAATCGCCGCGGCCTCTGCGGTGCTCAACAAGAGCACGATTCTCATTGACGACAATCCCATGCTCACCGTGGCGGACATGAATGCCAAGTGCCGCCGGGTGGACAATCTGGGGCTGGTGGTCATCGACTACCTCCAGCTGATGCAGTCCGCCGGCGGGAAGAACAACTATGCCGGCGAAAGCCGCCAGCAGGCGGTGTCCGACATCTCCCGGTCGCTGAAGATCATGGCAAAGGAGCTGAATGTGCCGGTGCTCTGCCTGTCCCAGCTGTCCCGCGCCAACGAGAGCCGCAGCGATAAGCGGCCCATGCTCAGCGACCTGCGGGAATCGGGGGCCATTGAGCAGGACGCGGATATTGTCATGTTCCTCTATCGGGAGGACTATTATAACCAAGAGACGGAGGACCACAACCTGGCCGAGTGTATCATCGCCAAGAACCGCCATGGCGAGACAGGCACCGTGCAGCTCCAGTGGCTGCCCGAGTTTACCACCTTCTCCGGGCTGGACCGGCGGCACAGCGAGTATTGAAAACAGATAACAATTTACCTGCTGAGGTTTATGATTCCTTGATGTATCTTGCCATGTGAAAATAAGGAGGTGGCTGTTATGGAAGGAGAAGAACTGATTTCCGCTGTGCCGGAAACGATGGCGGCAGTTGCAGGCGGGGCCGTAAATGTGACCGCGAAAATGGTGGATGCGTGGAGAGAACATCCTTTCCTGGGGACTTTGGCCATCGGAGCCGCTTGCGGGACGGTTTGCTATATAGTTCATGAGGTTGCTAAAACAGGTGGTTCCATTGAGGCTACCCGTGATGGGGTTAAAGCGCAATTTTCACAGGGTTCAGAGAGCGTTGAATCCAAAGACGCTCAGGCGAAGATCGATGACGCTGTCGATATGCCATATACAGAGGCGTAAATCTATTGAAAAATCATTGGCCTGAAATGCTGCAAGAGGTCCCCGCCCTGGCAAAACAATACGATATGCTTCCCGCCGGGGAAACGGTTCTGTGCGCGGTCTCCGGTGGGGCGGACTCCATGTGCCTCCTGCACCTGCTCTGCTCCCTTGGGAAGACCGGCGGCTTTCTGGTGTCTGCCGCCCACTACAATCACCACCTTCGGGGGGCGGAGTCCGGCCGGGACGCGGCCTTTGTCCGGGACTGGTGCCAGAGGCGGGAGATCCCCTTCTACTATGGGGAAGGGGACGTGTCCGCCGCCGCCAAGTCTGCCGGCGAGGGCATTGAGGAGACCGCCCGGCGGCTCCGGTACGCCTTCCTGGAGGACACCGCCAGCCAGCTTGGCGCAACACGAATCGCTACCGCCCACAACGCGGACGACAACGGGGAAACGCTGCTGCTCCACCTGGTTCGGGGCAGCGGCTTGCAGGGGCTGGCCGGCATTCATCCCCGCCGGGGCAGGGTGGTCCGTCCGCTGCTGACCACGTCCCGAACCGAGATTGAAGCCTATCTCAAGGAGCACCACATCCCCCACGTGGAGGACGCCACCAACCAGGACACCGCGTACAGCCGGAATTTTCTGCGGCATGAGGTGATGCCCCTTTTGAAGCAACTCAATCCCAAGCTGGCCGAAGCACTTTCCTCCACGGCACAAAGCCTGCGGGAGGACCAGGCGTTTCTTCAAACACTGACCGGACAGGCGCTGTCCGAGGCCCGGCAGACTGGTGATGGCGTTTCCTACCCGGCGGAATCGCTGGCGAAGCTGCCGGAACCGCTGGCGTTTCGGGCGGTTCAGGGACTGGCGGAGCTGGCGGGTGGTTCCGCTGTGCTGTCTCGGGTCCACCGGGAAACGGTGCTGGAGCTGGTCAGGGGGAAACATCCCTCCAAACAGGCAGACCTGCCGGGTGGGCTGACGGTCCGGCGGGTATATGGGCAGCTGCTGCTGACCCTGGAGCCATCGCCGCCGGCGCTGCCGGAGCGGATTTTGACGCTGCCGGGGCGGTTGGACCTGCCGGAAGCCGGATTGGCTGTGCTTGCAGAGGAGGCGCTGGAAGACAGGGCCGGCCGGCCGGATGTGCTTTACCTCTCCCGTGCCAAGGTGGGGGAGACTCTGATTGTCCGTGCCCGGAGGACTGGCGATACGCTGGCCCTGCCTGGGCGGAAGGGGACGAAATCCCTGAAAAAGTGGTTCATTGAGGAAAAGGTCCCCCGGCATCTCCGGGAGGGGAGGCCGGTGCTGGCAGTGGGGGAGCAGATAGCGGCAGTGGCCGGTTTGGGCGCGGACCGGGCGTTTGCGGCCGGGCCGGGCGAACCCGCTTGGAGGATCAGCTTTCAGGAGGAACCGGTTTAAAGGTTCTTTTTCGTCGTTTTGGGAATAAAGATCACCCTGTAAATATGTATTACGGCCAGCAGGCAAAATATTTTATCATCAGGCAGATCAATCGGAATATAACGGAGGAAATGACGGCAAAGGGAATTTTCTTTTTTAAGAAAAAAGAGAAAACCGGCCAAGCCGGTATAAATCAGAGAAATGTGAGGAAGATTCAAATGCTGGAACAAGACATTGAGCGGGTTCTGTTCTCGGAAGAAGAGCTGGACCGCCGGGTGAACGAGCTGGCGGAGCAGATCAACCGGGACTACGAGGGGAAGGAAATCACCCTGATCAGCGTTTTGCGGGGTTCTTTTGTGTTCATGGCGGACCTGACCCGCAAGATCAAGGGGCACTGTACTGTGGATTTCATGTCTGTCTCCTCCTACGGAAAGGGCACCATCTCCAGCGGGCAGGTTCAGATTACCAAGGACTTATCCGATGAGATTGAGAACCGCCACGTCATTGTGGTGGAGGACATTCTGGATTCCGGAAACACGCTGGGCTATCTGCTCAAAGTACTGGCCCAGCGGCATCCGGCCTCTATCCGGCTGTGCACCCTTCTGGATAAGCCGGACCGGCGGGTGAAGCCTATCACGGCGGACTACTGCGGCTTCACCATTCCCGATGCCTTTGTGGTGGGGTACGGTCTGGACTACGCAGAGCGTTACCGCAATCTCCCTTACATCGGGATCCTCAAGCCCGAGGTCTATACCAAATCATAAGCGCTTTTTCTCTTCTTTTCTTGAAAGAAAAGAAGCAAAAGAACTTTAAACTGATTCTACCGGCAGTTTAGCCTGAGTGCGCGGCTTGAAGTTCGTTTTGATTTCTTTTTCTTGCAAGAAAAAGAATAGAACGCATAAGGATGTGATCCATGTTGAAACGAATCAGCCCACGGGACATAGGCTACATCGCCCTGATTATCCTGGTGCTCATCGGCACCTTCTACCTGCTTCGGGGGATGGATGCACAAAATGGCCTAAAATACAGCGACATTCACCGCCTGTTCGAGCAGCAGCAGGTGGCCTCCTTCACCGTGAGGGACAATGTGCTGACCATGAAGCTGCGAACGCCACAAAACGGCGGCTATGACCTGACTTACCGGCTGGCCAGTCCCGAATGGTTCTTCAGCGACCTGGGTGAAATCATCCAGGAGCAGACGGACCGGGGCATTATCGAGCAGTACGACTATCAGAAGAGCGATACCACCTGGAGCGCCCTTCTGCTTACTGTGCTGCCGGTTCTGCTGATGGGAATCATCCTCTTCGCATTTATCTATCTCCTCATGGTCCGTCAGAACGGCGGGGGCGGCGGGGGCGAAAAAATCTCCCGCTTCAGCAAGGCCCGCGTCGTTCGGGGGGACGACGCCCAGAAGAAGGTCACCTTTGCCGATGTGGCTGGGGCGGAGGAGGAAAAGGCTGAGCTTCAGGAAATCGTGGACTTCCTGAAGAACCCCGGAAAATTCACCGGCCTGGGGGCCCATATCCCCAAGGGCGTGCTGTTGGTGGGCCCTCCGGGCACCGGAAAAACCCTGATCGCCAAGGCGGTGGCGGGGGAGGCAGGGGTCCAGTTCCTGACCATTTCCGGCTCCGACTTTGTGGAATTGTACGTGGGCGTGGGCGCTTCCCGAGTCCGGGACCTCTTTGACGAGGCCAAAAAGAACGCGCCCTCCATCGTCTTCATTGATGAGATTGACGCGGTGGGCCGCCAGCGGGGCACCGGCCTGGGCGGCGGACATGACGAACGGGAACAGACCCTGAACCAGCTCCTGGTGGAGATGGACGGCTTCGCCGGAAACTCCGGCGTCATCGTCATGGCGGCTACCAACCGTCAGGATATTCTGGACCCCGCCCTTCTGCGGCCGGGCCGGTTTGACCGGCAGGTTTACGTGGGCCTTCCCGATATCCGGGGCCGGGAAGCCGTGCTGCGGGTTCATACCCGCCACAAACCCCTGGCGGACGATGTGGATTTGTCCACTCTGGCCAAGGCCACCGGCGGCTTTACCGGCGCAGATTTGGAAAATTTAACGAACGAGGCCGCTCTTCGAGCCGCGCGGGCCAACCGGCCAGTCATCTACATGGAGGATCTCCAGGAGTCCATCATCAAGGTGGTAGCCGGTCCGGAGAAGAAGAGCCGGGTGGTCACGCCCCACGCCCGAAAGCTCACTGCCTATCATGAGGCGGGTCACGCCGTGGTCATCCGCCGTCTGCCCACCCACGACCCGGTCCATCAGATTACCATTGTTCCCCGCGGTGCGGCCGGAGGCATGACCATCTCTCTGCCTCAGGAGGACCGGATGTACCGCTCCCGTACCGAGCTGTTTGAGGACATTGTGGCAGGTCTGGGGGGACGTGTGGCGGAACAGATGTTTTTGGGCGACGTCTCCACTGGCGCGTCCAACGACCTGGAACGGGCCACCAACACCGCCAGAGCCATGGTAACCAAGTATGGTATGAGCGAACGGCTGGGTACTGTCGTGTTTGAAAACGGACACGACGAGGTATTCATCGGCCGGTCCATGGCCCAGGCCAAGCCTTACTCGGAGGAGACTGCTTCCCTCATCGACGAGGAGGTCAAGTCCATCATCGGCAGGGCCTACAGCCGCTGTGAGGAGATCCTGAAGGACAGCCGCAAACAGCTGGTGCAGGTAGCTGAGTATCTTTTGGAGCATGAAACCATGTCCAAGGAAGAGTTTGAAGCCTTTTTTCCTCCGGTTATGCACTGACTCTTTTTCCGGCTGGCGGGTTCCCCGGCAGCCGGATTTCAGTTATGGAAATTGTGGAATAATAGGAGACATGCTATGAAAAGCAGGCTGATTCTATATATCGCCATGTCCCTGGATGGCTATATCGCGGAAGCGGACGGCAGCATTGGCTTTTTAGAGGAAGCGCCAAGTCCTTCACCTGACCTTGGCTATGAGGAATTTTACAATTCCATACAGGCGATCATACTTGGCGGAAAAACCTACCGCCAAGTAAAAAAGGACCTTTCACCGGAGCGGTGGCCCTATGAGGGAGTGCCCTGCTATGTATGCACGCGCCAGCAGAATCAGTATGACCCAAATGTTCACTTTACGTCTTTACCGCCAGGACAACAAGTATTGGACTTGGTTTCCAAAGAATGTTCGGGGAATATTTGGCTCATGGGTGGAGGAGAAATCATTCGCTGTTTTATGCGCGAGAACCTCATTGACCAATATTACATTTATGTCATGCCAACGGTCCTCGGGGATGGAATTCCTCTTTTTCCCGCAGGATTCCCAAAGACGAATCTGAAGCTGGAAGGCTGTAAAAATATAGGTGAGATTGTGGAGCTGATGTACCAAAAGAGGCCCCCCGAAGACTGATGCAGCACTTGCCAGACTTCCTATGCGCCCTGTCCTGTTTTCAGGACAGGGCTTTTACCGTTTTCACAGCATATGGTTGACATAAGAAAAGAAATGTAAACCTTGTAGTATAGTCCCCCGCAAACAGAACGAATGTTCTAAAAATACAAAAAATGACGAAAAAAGGGAAAATAACTCACCATATAACCGGAAAAAAGTGATATCTACCCTTGCTTTTTTTGGCTGAAGGCATTATACTGTTATATGTAATAAGATAAAATGCTGGTGGAGCAAAGTGGAGTGAAAATACACTATACGGCAGGGAAGTGGAGGAGAGGTGAAGGCCCGTGGCCAGTATGACTGGGCGATACGATCACACGATCGATCCCAAGGGCCGCCTGTTTCTCCCCTCGAAGCTGCGGGCAGAGCTTGGCAATCCAGTCTATCTGGCTGTAGGCACGGACTTCTGCCTGGATATCTACCCTCAGGAGGCGTGGGACGCCCTGGCGGAAAAGGTGGCCGCGCTCCCCACCAGCCAGGCGGCCAGGATGGATGTGTTCTTTGCCAACGCCAGCCGGTGTGAGCCGGACAGCCAGTGGCGGATTCTGATTCCGCAGACCCTGCGGGACTATGCGGGATTGTCGGAGGACGTGGTGGTCACCGGCAACGGCCCCAAGGCAAAAATCTGGAGCCGGAAGCGCTGGGAAGAGAAAGTGGCCAAGGAGCTCAATCCCGCCAACGTGGCCGGTATTATGGCATCCCTGGGGCTTTGATGCGGAAGGAAAAAGGACCAAAAAGAACTCCAACCTGGGCCTGACCAAACCATGGCTGCATTGGACATCAAGAAAGCGAAGCCCTTGCGGCCGGCCGATGGGGTCCAGAAATCTTACGGGCCCGCACCATCCAACAGTAGAACCAGCTTAAAGTTCTTTGCCAAGCTTTCTTTCAAGAAAGCGGGGGGAGGAGAGAAATTGGAGTTTACACACCGTCCTGTGCTGCTGGAAGAGTGTATCACGGGGCTGAATATCCGGCCAGAGGGGATTTACCTGGACGGCACGCTGGGCCGGGCCGGACATTCCCGCGAGATTGCCCGGCGGCTTACCACAGGCCGGCTCATCTGCGTGGACCGGGACCAGGCGGCGCTGGACGCGGCGGAGACCCGGCTGGCAGAATTCCGGGACCGGGTGGCCTTGGTCCACGGGAATTTCCGGGCGCTGAATCAGATTTTAGACGGGCTGGAGCTTTCCGGCGTGGACGGAATGTTGTTCGACCTTGGGGTCTCCTCTCCCCAGCTGGACGACGGCAGCCGCGGCTTTTCCTATATGCAGGACGCCCCACTGGACATGCGGATGGACAAGTCCTCCCCCCTGACCGCCGCCGCGGTGGTCAACGAGTGGCCCCAGCAGGAGCTGAAACGCATCCTTTTTCAGTACGGCGAGGAGCGTTGCGCGCCCGCCATTGCCTCGGCTATCGTCAAGCGCCGGGCGGACAAGCCCATTGAGACCACTCTGGAGCTGGTGGAGGTCATTCGTTCGGCCATGCCGGCCGCCGCCCTGCGGGAAAAACAGCATCCCGCCAAGCGGAGCTTTCAGGCCATCCGCATTGCCGTCAATGACGAGCTGGCGTCTATTTCCGAGCTGATGGAAAGCGCGGTGCCCCGGCTGAATCCCGGCGGCCGGCTGGCGGTCATCTCCTTCCACTCCCTGGAGGACCGGATCATCAAGACCAGCCTGGCGGGCTTTGCCAAAGGATGCACCTGCCCGCCGGACTTTCCGGTGTGTGTCTGCGGGAAAAAGCCGCAAATCAAGTTGATTTCCCGCAAGCCGGTTCTCCCCTCGGCACAGGAGCTGGGGGAGAATCCCCGTTCCCGAAGCGCCAAGCTGCGGGTGGCGGAAAAACTCCCGCTTTGACCTGTGAGCGCGGACAAGCTCACCGTCAGAGCGGGATACGAAAGAGCTTAGGCAGGCGCCGGCGCTCTGAAAGAAAAGGATGTGCCGGTTTATGGCGACAATGACAAGACGAAGAACTTCAGCGACCTATGGGAACGTAGCCTATAACCTGGACTACATGGGAAATGTGGCCGTGGAGCGGGGCACCGCAGAGCGGGTTTACCAGCCCCAGCCCAAGGTCCGCCCCCGAGAGCGGGTGCGGAACAGAACCCGAACCAAGATTCAGGTCCGGGAGCAGGAAAAGGTATCTGTGTTTGCGGTCAGCGGCTTTTTGGCCATTGCCGTGATTGCGGTGGTGGTACTGCTCAGCTATATTCAGCTTTATCAAATCAACACCGAGTCGGTGAGCCTGAGAAGCCAGCTCACCGAACTGAAGACGGAGGAGGCCAAGCTCAGCGCCCAATACGAGCGGACCTTTGACTTGCAGGCGATTGAAGAGTCGCTGCTGTCCACCGGAACTATGGTCAAGCCCAAGAGCAACCAGGTTATCTATCTGGACCTGTCCGAGCCGGACAACGTCGTGGTGTACAGCCAGCTGGAGACAGCCGGCGGGGTACAGGGATTTCTGGAAAGCGTGCAGCAGCTGCTGGGCGGCGCGGTGGAATACTTCCGCTGACCGGTGAATACCATAGACAGACCCATAAAGAAAGAAAGGGCGTAAGAACGAAAGAGTTTTCTTACGTCTCTTCTTTTTCTGGAAAGAAAAAGAAGCAAAAAGAACTTTAAGCGGCGCGTTAAGGCAAGACTTCCGGTAGAATCAGTTTAAAGTTCTTTTGGTTCTTTTCTTTCAAGAAAAGAACAACCCACAGGAGGTGTGGAAATGAAGCAGGAGCGTCCCAGGCGGGAATCGGCAGGCAAACGGGCCAATCGGACCGTGTTCTGGCGGACTGTCTTTTTAATGTTGGTCTTCGGCATCGGACTGTTTATTCCGCTGTTCGCGCAGCTGTACCGGTTACAAATTGTCCAGCATGAAGAGCTGTTGGAGCGGTCCACCCGCCAGCAGACGAGGGATACCTCCGTGACCGCCGCGCGAGGCACCATCTACGACCGGAGCGGCAACGTGCTGGCCATCAGCGCCACCGTGTACACCGTGGTTCTATCCCCAAAGGACTTGAACGAGGTCCAGGATATCTACCGCAAGGCAGCGGCCCGGCTCAAGGACGGCGAAACCATGAGCTACCCAGAGCCCACTGACGAACGAATCGCCGCCAGCCTCAGTGAAATTCTGGGCATCGACCAGGCTGAGATTTTGAAGCGCTGCGAAAAGGAGAGCCAATATGAAATCCTGGCCAAGGGCATAGAAGGGGAGACCGAGAAGGCAATGCAGGCCTTTATCACAGATAATCATCTCCTCAACAGCGTCCGGCTGGTTCCCGCCTCCAAACGGTATTACCCTTACTCCGATTTGGCCGCGCAGGTCATCGGCTTCGTCAATTCCGAGGGCGGCGCTTACGGCCTGGAATCCAAGTACGAGGATGTGCTTCGGGGTCAGGCTGGCCGCCTTGTCACCGCCAAGAGCGCGCGGGGTGTGGAGCTGCCTAACTTCTTTGAGGACTATGTGGACTCCATGGACGGATACGGACTTTACACCACCATCGACAGCACCATCCAGAGCATGGTGGAAAAAGAGCTGGAAAAGCGCATCGCCATGTACGATGTGCAGAAGGGCGGCTTCTGCATCGTCATGGACCCCAACTCCGGCGCGGTGCTGGCTATGGCCAGCTCCCCGGACTACGATTTGAACAACTACTCCGCCGTGCTGGATTCCCTGCTCCAGCAGACCATGGAGGGCCTGGAGCAGGGCACCGAGGAGTACAGCAAGGCCCTGAGCAGCGCCCGGCTGAAGCAGTGGAGCAACAAGGCCCTCAACACCAGCTATGAGCCCGGTTCCACCTTCAAATCTATCGTGCTGGCCGCAGCCCTGGAGGAGGGCGTGGTCTCCATGAGCGACACCTTCAACTGCACTGGATCCATCATCCTGGACGGCTGGGAGATCAAGTGCTCCAACCGCTCCGGTCACGGACATCAGGACCTGGCAAAGGCGGTGGGCAACTCCTGCAACCCCGCTTTCATTGAGATCGGCCAGCGGCTGGGCGCGGATAAGTTCTACGACTATCTGGAGGACTTCGGCTTCACCGAAATGACCGGTATCGACCTGCCCGGCGAACAGGCGCCCGTCATCAAGGACGGCGGCACCATCTGGCCCCGGTCCAGCTTCAACATCGTCCAGTTGGCTACCGCCTCCTTCGGCCAGCGGTTCCAGACCACCCCCATTCAGCTCATCACCGCCGTGGCGGCCACCATCAACGGCGGTTACCTCTACACTCCCTACGTGGTCCAGTCCATCACCGACAGCGAGGGCTCCGTTATTCAGGAGACCCAGCCCAACGTGGTCCGGCAGGTCATCAGCGAGGACACCTCCGCTCAGGTGGCCCGGATTCTGGAAAACGTGGTGGACGGCTGTATTACCGGCACCGGCCTGACTGGAAAGAACGCCTATGTGGCGGGCTACCGTATCGGCGGCAAGACCGGTTCCTCCCAGACCCTGGTCAAGGGCGAGACCATCGTCTCCTTCGTGGGCTTCGCCCCGGCGGACGACCCGCAGGTCATCATCCTGTTCGCCCTGGACACCCCCAATCCGGTAGAGCCGGGCAGCGACTACTGCACCAGCGGCGACTATATCAGCGGCGGCAGCATGACCGCCCCGGCGGTGGGCGAGCTGCTGCCTGACATCCTGGACTATCTGGGCGTGGAGCGGGTCTATCAGAGCACCGAGGTGATGGACACCACCGTTCCCCAGCTGGTGGGCGGCACGCTGCCCAACGCCGAAATCGCCCTGAACCAGCGGCATCTGACCTTCCGCACCGTGGGAACCGGCGAGACCATCACCGCCCAGATTCCCGTTTCCGGCGCGGCCGTACCTATCGGCAGCGAAGTGATTATCTACTTGGGCGAGGAAAAGCCGGCGGATATGGTCCGGGTTCCCAATCTGTCCGGCATGAGCATGTCGGCGGCGCAGGCGACTCTGGCCGATCTGGACCTGTACCTCCGGCCCACCGGAGCCAACAGCTATTCCAGCGATACCACCCGCGTGAGCGGGCAGTCGGTACAGGAAGGCGTGGAGGTGGAGCGGGGCAGCGTCATCACAGTCCAGTTCAGCGACAGCTTTGTGGGCGATAACGACGCCAACGCACTGGATTAGGCGGCCCGATGAGGTCATCGGGCCCTACGCGGAGAGGATCCGAATCCATGGGGCAGGGCGTGTATCCATTGAGCGGCAATGCGGAATCAACGGTTTAAAGTTCTTTTGCTTCTTTTCTTTCAAGAAAAGAAGAAGAAAGGAAGGGAAGCATGCGGTTGACAGAGCTGTGGAAGGGCGTCGCCCTGACCGCCGGCGATCCGGCTTTGGACCTGGAAATCACCGGTCTGGCCTGTCACTCCCGAGAAATCCAGCCGGGCGGCCTGTTTGTGGCGGTGCCGGGCCAGCTGGACGACGGACACCGGTTCATCGAAGACGCGGTACGCCGCGGCGCGGCCGCGGTGGTGTGCCAGCACCCGCCCGGCCAACCCCCCGGCGTCCCTGTCTTTCAGGTCCCGGACAGCCGGGCCGCGCTCAGCGCCCTGGCCGCGAACTTCTACCGCCGCCCCGGCGAGGAAGTGACCCTGATCGGCGTCACCGGCACCAACGGCAAAACCACCACGACCTATCTCATCAAACAGCTTCTGGAAGGCGTTCTGAACACCAAGGCGGGCCTCATTGGCACCAATCAGAACCTGATTGGCGGGTCGAGTCTGCCCGCCGCCCACACCACACCGGACAGCCTGGAGCTCCAATCCCTGCTCCGCCGGATGGCGGACGGGGGCTGCACCCATGTGGTCATGGAGGTCTCCTCCCACGCGCTGGCCCTGGAGCGGACAGCCGGACTGACCTTTGACGCGGGCATCTTTACCAATCTGACCCAGGACCACCTGGATTTTCACAGGACCATGGAGGCCTACCGGGACGCCAAGGAGCGCCTTTTCCAGCAGAGCCGGACCGCTGTCTTCAACCTGGACGACGAAGCGGGCCGCTATTACGCCAGCCGCCGGAGCGGTCCCATGTTCACCTACTCCGAGGCCCGGAACGAGGCCAGCCTCTGCGCCAAAAATTTGCGCCTCCTTCCGGGCCGGGTGGAGTTCGAGGCCCTGACCGGTCAAGGGATTGCCCGTGTCAAGCTGCCCATTCCCGGCGGCTTCACCATCTACAACGCCCTGGCCGCGCTGAGCTGCGGCCTGGTGCTGGGGCTGGAGCTGGAGGCCATGGCTGCGGCCCTGGCCCAGGTACAGGGCGTTCGGGGCAGGGTGGAGGTGGTCCCCTGTCCGGCGGAATACACGGTCATCATTGACTACGCGCACACGCCCGACGCGCTGGAAAACCTTCTCTGTGCCGCCCGATGCTGCACGAAGGGCAGAATTTTGCTGGTGTTCGGCTGCGGCGGCGACCGGGACCGGAGCAAGCGGCCCCTGATGGGCCAGATTGCCGGAGAGCTGGCGGACTATGTGATCGTCACCTCCGACAACCCCCGCACCGAAGACCCCATGGAGATCATCCGCCATGTTGTGGACGGCATGGATGCCGGCAGCGCGCCTCACGAGGTGGTGCCTGACCGCCGGGAGGCAATTTTCCGGGCGCTGGATCTGGGAAAACCGGGGGATTTGATTCTGCTGGCCGGGAAGGGGCACGAGACCGACCAGCTGATTGGAACGGAAAAACGGCATCTGGACGAACGGGAAGAGGTGGCGCGGTATTTTCACGAACGAACATGACCGGGAGCCAGAGCAGGGCTGGCAGTTTGAAACCTCCGGATCGGACGGATTCACAATGCTGTTCGGGGTGAACATCTTTGACTATGGATGGAAGCCCACAGGCCGGATGGCGGAGGTGCGGGATCCGCTCCACGGCGACAGGTTTTGTTTCAGCATTTACGAGGTGGAAATCGGGAAAATTCGGTACGAATTCGCCGCTGGGGAATTCAGCAATTGTGTTTGGGGCTTTTACCTGCCGGCGGAAAAGGAAGCGCCTTTGCCATTCCAGCCAGAAAGCGGGGGCAAAATTTCTCCTGTTTCTGGATGATTTCCGAGTGGAAAACCCCCTGGGTCTGTGCTACAATAAGACAGTTTGCAAGATTCAGAGCAATGCGGAGGTTGACAAAAGATGAGATTGATTTTAAGCTTCTCGGTGGCGTTCCTGGCCAGCTTTCTTCTGGGCCAGGTGCTGATTCCCTGGCTGCGGCGGCTGAAAGCCGGCCAGTCCATCCGGGAGGACGGTCCCACCTGGCACATGTCCAAGCAGGGCACCCCCACCATGGGCGGGCTGATTTTTATCATTGGCATTGCCATCGCGGTGTTTACCATCGGCTGGAGCGACCTGACCGGAGGCCGGCGGGGGGGCTTGTTCGTCCTGCTCTTCGCTCTGGTGTTCGGCGTCATCGGATTCATTGACGATTTCGTCAAGGTGAAGCATCACCAGAACGAGGGGCTGACCGTGGCCCAGAAGTTTCTCCTTCAGCTGGCGGCGGCAGTGGCCTTCACGGTGCTGATGCGCTCCGAGGGCTACCTCTCTCCCAACCTCTATGTGCCCTTCCTGAATGTGGAGCTGACCTTGCCCTGGGGGCTGTACATGGTTTTTGCGGCCTTTGTGATTGTGGGCGCCGTGAACGCGGTCAACATCACCGACGGCATCGACGGGCTGGCCACGGGCGTGACCATGCCGGTGGCCCTGTTTTACACCGCTGTGGCCATCTATTGGGGCCACCAGGAGCTGGGGGTCTTCGGCGCGGCTCTGTTCGGGGGGCTGTGCGCGTTTCTGATTTACAACTTCCACCCGGCAAAGGTCTTTATGGGGGACACTGGCTCCCTGTTCCTGGGGGGCGTGGTGTGCGGCATGGCCTTTGCCCTGGACATTCCCCTGGCGCTGATTCTGGTGGGCATCATCTATATCGCGGAGACGCTTTCGGACATTTTGCAGGTCGCCTACTTCAAGCTGACCCACGGAAAGCGGATTTTCCGCATGGCTCCTCTGCACCATCACTTTGAGATGGGCGGCTGGAGCGAGGTGAAGCTGTTCGGCGTCTTCTCCGGCATCACCCTGATCGCCTGTCTCTTGGCCTTTTGGGGGATCATCAACCGGTTCCCGGTGTAACGAGTTCTTTTTCACGGGAGAAAAAGAAGAAAAAAGAGCTTCAAACTGAGGTCTTGCGCCAGATTTCTGGTAGAACCAGTTTAAAGTTCTTTGCCAAGCTTTCGTTCAAGAAAGCGGAAGGAGGATCTATGGGAAAAAAACCGAAAAGAGACTTGACCCGGTCAGAGCAGTTGGCACGGGGTCCCATGGACCTGACCTTCCTGATGCTGGTTTGCATGCTGCTGGGCATCGGCCTCATCATGCTGCTGTCGTCCTCCTCCATCGCCGCGCAGTATGATAAGGCTGCCAAATATACGGCCACCCACTATTTTACCAATCAGCTGATTTTTGGTATGGCCGGGCTGGCGATTATGTATCTGGCCTCCCGCATCAATTATCAGAGCTACCGCATCCTGTCGATTGTGGCCATGGTTGCCGCTTATGTCCTGCTGGTACTGGTCTTTTCCCCGATTGGCTACGGAAAAGCCACTACGGGAGCGCAGCGGTGGATTCACGTTGGCCCTCTGGGCAGCCTCCAGCCCTCGGAGGTGGCCAAGGTTGCCGTCATCCTCTACTTTTCTGCCCGGCTTTCCAAACGAAATGACGGAGAAATCAAGTATCCAAAGGGCCGCCTGATTTCTCCTCTGGAGGAAATCCGTGGGCTTTCCCGCAAATTTGGTTTCTCCGAGCTGATTCCCTACATTTTGGTTTTGGGCTCTGTCGCCGTTCTCATGCTGTTGGAACCCCATGTGTCCGGCACAATTCTGGTCTTCATCGGCGCGGCGGCGGTGCTGTTCGCCTCCGGCATCAAAATGTACTGGTTCGTGGGCGGCGGCGCTGTGGCGGCCATTGGCATGTGGTTTGTCATGAACACCATGGCCCACTCCAGCGCCCGGCTCGCCGTATGGAAGGACCCCTGGACGGCCTATTATGTGGACGGAAATGACAAGGCGTATCAGATCGTTCAGTCCCTGATGGCCGTGGGCTCCGGGGGACTGATGGGCCGGGGCTTCGGGCAGAGTATCCAGAAGTACAACTACCTGCCCGAGGAGCAGAATGACTTTATCTTCGCCATTGTCTGCGAGGAGCTGGGCCTCATCGGGGCCAGCTTGATTATCCTTCTCTTCATTCTGCTCATTCTGCGGGGGTACTGGATTGCCCTCCACGCGCGGGACCGGTTCGGCTCCCTGGTGACGGTAGGTATCATCACCCTGCTGGCCGCTCAGGTGTTTTTGAACATCGCCGTGATTACCAACCTGATTCCCACCACCGGCATTTCGCTGCCGTTTTTCAGCTATGGGGGCACGGCGCTTATCATACAGCTGGGTGAAATGGGGATTATATTAGGGGTTTCCAGGCAGATACCAGCGCCGTCCCAGGGATAGCGGCCTGCCGGGGTGCAGGGGGCCTGGGGGCGGAGCCCCCAGATAGACGCGCCTTCTTTTTCTTGAAAGAAAAAGAAGCAAAAAGAACTTTAAACGGGATGTGAATACACATGAAAATCGTCTTCACCTGCGGCGGCACCGCAGGCCATATCAACCCGGCGGTGGCCCTGGCCCGCATGTTCCAGGAACGTGTTCCCGGTGTGGAGCTTCTTTTTGTGGGCGCGGACGGCGGCATGGAAACCCGTCTGGTGCCTCGGGAGGGGTATAACATCCGGACCGTGACCATCACCAACTTTCAGCGGTCCCTTTCCCCGGCGAGCCTCCGCCACAACTTGGGCACGCTCCGGAACCTGAGCCGATCCCGCCGCCAGGCTGCCGCTATTCTGGACGATTTTCAGCCTGACCTGGTGGTGGGCACTGGCGGCTACGCCTCCTTCCCCGTGGTGCGGGAGGCAGCCCGCAGGGGCATTCCCACAGCCGTTCACGAGTCCAACGCCTGCCCTGGCCTGACCACAAAAATGCTCTCCAAGCATGTGAGCCGCGTCATGGTAGGCTTTGAGGAGTCCCGGCAGCACTACCCCCGGCCTGACCGGGTGGTGGTCACAGGCACGCCGGTTCGGGGGGACTTCTTTGCCCTGACCAGGGCCGAGGCCCGGGCAAAGCTGGGCCTCACCGGTGAAAAGCCGGTGGTGCTGTCCTACTGGGGATCGCTGGGGGCCCAGGAGATGAACCGGCAGATGGTGGACTTCATCCGGCTGGAGTGCGGGGCGGGCTGTCCCTTCCACCATATCCACGGAGCGGGGAAACGGTATTATCCTGGGGTGCTGGAGGGACTGAAACGGGCCGGTGTCCGGCTGGAGAACCATCCTTCCGTGGACGTGCGGGAATATATCTACGACATGGCGGTGGATATGGCCGCAGCCGACCTGGTGATCTGCCGGGCGGGCGCTTCTACCATCTCCGAGCTGGAGGCGATTTCCAAGCCTTCGATTTTAGTTCCCTCACCCAACGTGACCGCCAACCACCAGGAGAAAAACGCCCGCGTTCTGGCGGAGCGGGGGGCGGCTGTGCTGATGCTGGAGCAGGAGAGCTCCGGCCAGAAGCTTTATGACAGGGTAAAGGGCCTGCTGGACCGGCCCGGTGAGCTGGAGTCCATGCGCCGGAAGCTGGGGGAGATGGCTGTCCAAAACGCCAACGAGCAGATCTATCAGGTGCTCTCCGGCTTGCTGAAAGGGGTCGGATAATCCCGAAGCCGTCCCCTTTTCCGCTCTTCCGCATAAAATGGGTTGAATCCAAAGAAGCGGAGGAGAAAAATATGAGTGCTTTCCTTGTGGAGGGCGGACGGCGCCTGTCCGGCGCGGTGGCGGTCCACGGCGCGAAAAACAGTGTTCTGCCCATTCTGGCCGCTACCCTGCTCAGCGGCGGCAGGAGTGTGATACATAATTGTCCCCGGCTGTCCGATGTGGACGCCTCCCTGGCCATTCTGGAGCATCTGGGCTGCCGGACCAGCCGGGAAGGGGACACGGTGACGGTGGACTCCGGTCCCATGGACCGGTACGACGTGCCGGACGCCCTGATGCGGGAGATGCGGTCCTCTGTCATCTTTCTGGGGGCGATTCTGGCCCGGACCGGCCAGGCCAGCCTGTCCCGGCCTGGAGGCTGTGAGCTGGGGCCCCGGCCGATTGACCTCCATCTGGCCGCCCTGCGGGCCATGGGGGCCCGCGTGGAGGAGCGGGGCGGCGACCTGCTGTGCGGCGCTGGAGCCGGGCTGACGGGCTGTACCATCACATTGGCGATTGCCAGCGTGGGGGCCACGGAAAACGCCATGCTGGCCGCCTGTGGGTGCGGGGGGACCACAACCATCCTCAACGCGGCCCGCGAGCCGGAGATTCTGGACTTGCAGCGCTTTTTGAGGGCTATGGGGGCGCGGGTGGAGGGCGCGGGCACTTCCACAGTTGTGGTGGAGGGCCGCAGGCCCCTCCACGACTGCGAGCACCGGGTCATGGCCGACCGGATTGTAGCGGCCACCTATCTGGCGGCAGGCGCGGCGGCGGGGGGCGAGGTGCTGGTGACCGGCATAGACGGCCGGCAGCTGTCCACGGTGACGGCGGTGCTCCGGGAAGCGGGGTGCAGGCTCCACAGCGAGGGAGACTTCATCTCCCTCCGGCGGGATGGCGTTCTGCGGGGGGTGCGGCCCATTCGCACAGCTCCCTATCCGGGTTTTCCCACGGACGCGCAGCCGCCGGTGATGGCCGCCCTCTGTGCCGGTGAGGGGACCACGGTGCTGGTGGAGACGATTTTCGAGAACCGGTTCCGCCACGCCAGTGAGCTGGCCCGCATGGGCGCGGATATCCGGGTGGAAGGCCGGGTGGCTGTGGTGTGCGGCGTACCCCGGCTCCACGGAGCGCCGGTGGAGGCGGCGGACCTTCGGGGCGGCGCGGCCCTGCTGGTGGCCGCTCTGGGCGCGGAAGGGGAGAGCCGGATTACCGGACTGCGGCACATCGACCGGGGATATGACCGGGTGGAAGAGGCCCTGACCGCCCTGGGCGCGTCCGTGGACCGGGTGGAGTGATTTTTTCCGTTCTTTTCTTGAAAGAAAAGAACCAAAAGAACTTTAAACTGATTCTGCTGAAAGAGTGCCGTAAGCGCGGGGCTTAAAGTTCTTTTTGCTTCTTTTCCGTTCAAGAAAAAGAAGGAACAACACGAAAGAAGGTGATGCAGTGGCAAGACAGCGCAGGCATAAGAGCAAGCCCCGGCGGAGCCGGGGCCGGTTCGCCAGGGTCTATCAGCTGTTGTCCGCCGTTCTGATTGTGGCCGCGGTGATTGCCGGCTGCATCGTCTTCTTCAAGGTTCAGACCATTGAGGTGGCGGGCAATCACCGCTACACCGCGGAGGAGATCATCGCGGTGAGCGGGATTCAGGTGGAGGACAACCTTTACACCATGAACAAATTTGACATCCGGGCCCAGGTGCTGCGGGAGCTGCCGTACATTCAGGACATGACCATCCGGCGCCGCCTGCCGGATACCATCGTCATCACGGTGGAGGAGAGCCCGGCGGTGGCCGCGGTCTCCGATGGGGAACGGTGGTGGCTGATGAACTGGGAAGGCAAGCTGCTGGAGCCAACGGAGGACGCTGGCGGCGTGATGGAGGTTCGGGGGCTGGTGCCGCTGGTTCCCAACGCGGGGGGAATTCTGGCGGTGGACGAGTCTCAGAAGCTCCAGTATCAGGCCCTTCTGAAGATTATCGCCCAGCTGGAGGCCCACGGGCTTTTGGCCCGCATCAACTGGATGGACCTGAGCTCTGAGACCTTGGTGACCATGGAAATGGACGGCGGGCGGTTTCGGGTGGAGGTGCCGCTGGTCTGCGACTTCGGACAGAAGTTCCGCGTTTGGGCCGGAGCCCTGGCCAGTGACAGGCTGGCGCCTGAGGACACAGGGCTGTGGGACCTCACGCTGTCAGACAGCGTCAATCTGGTGCCATGGTAGTTTTTCTGGATGGGGCTGAAAAGGGGGATTTCCTATATTTTGTGATAAATTGTCGGAAGAAAACCAACATAAGGTATTGACCCTGTCTGCAAATGGATGTAAAATATATAATTAAGGCATTTCATCGTTTTTGGACGGGACACACAGTTCCGTACTTGTACATAGGAGGATGCAGTTATGGCGTTTGGATTTGAGTCCGGTCCCGACCAGGTGGTAAATATTAAGGTGATTGGCGTAGGCGGCGGCGGAAACAACGTGGTCAACCGTATGGTCCGGTCCGGCACGAAGGGCGTAGACTTTGTGGCTGTCAATACGGACAAGCAGGCGTTGAACGTGTCTGAGGCCACCTACAAGATTCAGGTGGGTGAGAAGCTCACAGGCGGCAAGGGCGCGGGCTCCAATCCGGAGGTGGGCCGCAAGGCCGCGGAGGAAAACCGCAGTCAGATTGCCAAGGCTCTGGAGGAGACGGACATGGTTTTCGTCACTGCCGGTATGGGCGGCGGCACGGGCACGGGCGGCGCGCCCATTGTGGCCGACGTGGCGCGGGAGCAGGGAATTCTGACCGTTGGCGTGGTCACCAAGCCCTTCGCTTTTGAGGGCCGCCGGCGGATGGACCAGGCGGAGAAGGGCATCGAGGAGCTGCGGAGCAAGGTGGACTCGCTGGTCATCATCCCCAATGAGCGGCTGAAGCACGCCACGGACCAGAAGATTACCTTTGCCAACGCCTTTGAGATTGCGGACGATGTGCTCCGTCAGGCGGTGCAGTCCATTTCCGACCTCATCAAGAACACGGGCTTCATTAACCTGGACTTCGCGGATGTGACCGCCATCATGAAGGACGCGGGCTACGCCCACATGGGCGTTGGCCGGGCGGCAGGGAAGGAGAAGGCGGAGGAGGCGGCCAAGATTGCCATTTCCTCCCCGCTGCTGGAGACCTCCATCAACGGGGCCAAGGGCGTTCTGCTGAACATCACCGGCTCTATGGACATCGGCCTGGAGGAGGTGGAGACTGCTGCTGATCTGGTGCGTCAGGCGGCGAATCCCGACGCTAACATCATTTTTGGCGCGGCCTTTGACGAGACCATGGAGGATGAGATCCGGGTCACAGTCATCGCCACCGGATTCGACGAGGAGAGCGAGGGGATGACGCCCAACGCCTTTTCCTCCGCCAGCCAGAAGGTGGTGAAGGAGGGGGTCAACGCCGCAGTGGAGTCTGCCAAGCAGGCGGCGTCTTCTGAGGGTAGTATTGATGATGATTTTGACCAGATTTTTGCCATCTTTAACCATCGGAAGTAATGACATGGAAATGGCCGCCCAAATGGGCGGCCATTTTTTCGGCATTACAGAAAGCTACCATAAGAACACAGACGCCTTTGAAAGAAGGCCTTGCAAAGAACTTCAAACTGGATCTGCCGGAAATCTGGCATGAGAACACAAGCTTAAAGTTCTTTTTGCTTCTTTTTCTTTCAAGAAAAAGAATGGGAATTCCAGAGCTTAGGCTTGCAAAAGGGGAAGAAAGAGGCTATAATAGTTATGTTCGGGGGGTACCGGACAAAATGAAGCAATGAGGAGTGATATGCGCCGTGAGCAGCGACCCTTTGAGTCGAAAACCCATCCCAGCACAGCGGCGCATGGAACGGTAAGCTTAAGCTTCCTTTGACGCCGCGTCCCTGTTTTACGCGAGGCGGAAACGGGTATTATTTTGATGTGCGCGTCGTGATGCGCCGGTGCGGAAATCCGCACCGGTCCTGCCTCTATGTCCTGACGGCAGGAGCGGCGGCGCGCACGCGGAAAGGCGTGAGAAGCGATGCTTGCAATCCATAAGACTGTGGACGGGGTCATGACCCGTCTGGACCAATTTGAGGAAAACTGCTGGGTCCATCTGACCTACCCGTCGGAGGACGAGCTGGATCAGGTGGTTACCCGGCTGAAGGTGGACCCTGGCCTCCTGCGGGCCGCCCTGGACGAGGAGGAGACCTCCCGAATCGACACAGAGGAGGACCAGACCCTCATCATCATTGACGTGCCCTCGGTGGAGAAGGATGACGCGGTTATCTATTCTACCATTCCGCTGGGGATTCTCATTACACCCCATCAGATTATCACTGTCTGCCTGAAAGAATCTTCCATTATTGACGACCTTCAGGACGGCATAGTCAAAGGGGTCAGAACCGAGCAGAAGACCAATTTTCTGTTCCGGATTCTGCTCCGGGTGGCCAGCCGGTATTTGCAATACCTGAAGCAGATTGACAAGATCTACAACTATATGGAACGGCAGCTCTACAAGTCCCAGCGAAACAAGGAGCTGATTCAGCTGCTGGACCTGGAAAAGTCACTGGTTTACTTCAATACCTCGCTGAAGGCGAATGAGGTGACGCTGGAAAAAATCCTCCGTGGGCGCATCATCACCCTGTACGAAGAGGACCATGACCTGCTGGAGGATGTGCTCATTGAGATACGGCAGGCCATTGAGATGGCCAATATCTATTCCTCCATCATTTCCGGCATGATGGACGCCTTCGCCTCGGTTATCTCGAACAATTTGAACGTCATCATGAAGGTTCTCACCTCCATCACCATTCTTTTGACCATTCCCAATATCATCTTCGGCTTTTATGGAATGAATATTACAGCCGGTCTGCCTCTGGATCAGTTCTGGTGGATTCCGCTTCTGGCCGCCGCGGTGTTGATCACGATTACGGCAATTATTTTGAAGCACAGGGATTTGTTCTAAATATTGGTCAATCCTGACCTGAACTTTTGTTTACCAACTCAAAAACCGCTGTAAAGGCAATCTCCCGTGCCTTTACAGCGGTTTTGCTGTCCAGCGCCATAAAAGTGGTGGTCCGCGACGCCAAGATTCCAGTCTGCCCGAAGGGGCCCGGCGTTTTCTTCACTTCAAATGCCGCCGCTGGGTGGTGGTGTCAATGTCCCCAGGTAAAATATCAAAGTGAAGGGTGTGCAGCGTATAAAAAATACAAAAGCCTGCTGCCGCACAGACCAGACAGCCGCCCAGCCAGATCCATTCGTCAGCCCAGCGAATGCTGCTCTGTCCGCGATGGAGCAGCATAAAAACGGCCTCACCCACGCCGCTGGCTGTGAGGAGCACAGCTGTTGCCGCTGAGGACACCTTGGTCCGCAATACTCCCGCGTAATAGTTCCGAAAAGGCATTTTCTCTGGTGCAGCCCAGAGGCTGACTACTCCCATTCCTTGGAACATCATGGGGATGATGGCTAACATGCTCTCCGCTCCAGCGTAAAACACCCGTCCGCCCGCCGGGCCGCGGAAACTGTATCCCACATAAGCTCCGTAAATAAGCGCCAGCAGGACTGTGATGAGTAATTTCCGCCTCAAAAAGCTGCCTTTTGGGCCATAAGCGCGGTAGTATTCCCCGCGGTAGATCAATTTGTGCGTGACGGCTCCGTTCCGGCCCAGCACGTCCTCGTAAACCCAGCCGCGAATATACCAATGCTGATACTTTGCCATTGGATCCTCCCACTCTATATCCCCGGCTCCTGCCGGACAGGACCAGGGAACCATTATCTCAAAGATTCCGCAGGTTATGGCAGGCTGCATAATGCCCCGGCTTGGCCTCGATCAGCTTCGGATTGACCTGGAAGCACGTTTCTGAGGCATACTCGCAGACGCTGAAATTGACCATGTCCACCGCATGCAGCATGCCGTTGGGCGTTTTAAAGTATTTGCAAAGATCCCGGACCTCCAGGAGAGTTTTTCGTTCCATTACGCATCCTCCTTTGCCAGGAAACAGCTGACCGTGTGCCCCGGACTGACCGCCACAGGCCTGGGCCTGCCGTTCCGGCACGCCTCGACAGCCTTAGCGCAGCGGGGATAGAACTTACAGCCTTCCGGCAGCTCCGAGGGGTCCGGCATCATACCCGGAATGGTTTCCAGCCGATCAGATTCCACGTCCAGACGGGGGATGCAGTGGAACAGGCCCTCTGTGTAGGGGTGGGCCGCATGGCGAAACACATCCTCCACCGTCCCATATTCCACAATCTCACCGGCATACAGAATCGCCACCTTGTTGCAGGACTCCGCCACCACACCCAGGTCATGGGTGATTAAAATCATGGAGGTCTTTTGGCGCTCCTTCAGCTCGTTGATCATGGCCAGCACCTGCGCCTGGATGGTTACATCCAGGGCGGAGGTGGGCTCGTCTGCGATGACCAGGGCGGGATTGCAGGAGAGGGCAATGGCGATGACCACGCGCTGTTTCATCCCGCCGGAAAACTGGTGAGGAAAATCGTTGGCCCGCTCCGGCGGAATACGCACCATCTCCAGCATTTGCAGCATCTTGGCCCGGGCCTCCGCAGGGGAGCAGCGCTCGTTGTTCTGAATCCCCTCGGCGATTTGTTCCCCCACCGTCATGACCGGATTGAGGGCCGTCATGGGGTCCTGGAAAATCATAGATATCTTATTTCCCCGGATCTTCCGGATTTGCTCTGGGCTCATGGCCAGAATGTCCTCGCCGCGGAAGAGAATCCTGCCGCTGGTGTACTGCCCTGGCGGAGCCTGAATCAGCCGCAGGACCGCCAGGGCCGTGGTGGTCTTGCCAGCGCCAGTCTCGCCCACCAAGCCCAGGGACTCGCCCTCCTCCAGCTTCAGGCTCACGTGATCGACGGCATAAACCACCCCGGTATCGGTGTTGAATTGTACGGAAATATCTTGAATGTCCAGTAAACTCATCTTTGTCTCCTCCCGTTACCGCTTCATGCGCGGGTCCAGCGCATCCCGCAATCCATCGCCGATCATATTAAAGCAAAGCAGGCAGATGGCAATCATCAGGCCGGGCCAGAACATCATCGGCCAGAAAGAGGTGATGTACTGCTTTCCGGCTGCCAGCATGTTGCCCCATTCCGGCGTGGGCGGCTGTACGCCAAGTCCCAGGAAGCTCAGGGTTGCGATCTGGGAAATGGCGTTGCCCATGGTCATGGCGACCTGCACGATGATGGGCGCCAGGGCGTGAGGGATAACGTGATGGAAAATGACATACCAATCCCGTGCGCCAAAGGCCTTGGAGGCCTCCAGGTACTCGGCGCCCTTGATGGTCAGGATGGATGCCCGCAGCTGCCGGGTCATGGGCCAGATACTGCTGACGGAAATGGCCAGGGCTGTGTTGAGCAGCCCGCTGCCCAGGGCTGCCGACAAGCACATGGACAGCACCAGGCCGGGAATGGAGATAAAAATGTCCGCCACACGCATGATGAAGCTGTCCACCACGCCGCCGAAATAGCCGGCCACAGAGCCCAGAATCAGGGATACCGCCGTGGAAATGCACACGGTCATCACCGCCACCAGCAGGGATACCCGTCCGCCTCGCAGGATGCGGGTCAGCATGTCGCGGCCGAAGTCGTCAGTGCCCATCAGGTGGGCCACGCTGGGGCCCTGCATTCGCTCTAGGGGATTTTGCGCGTCAAAGTCATAGGGTGTCAGCTGATCGGAGAAAATGGCGCACAGAATAATCAGAAGCACGACACACAGACTGAACACTGCCGCCTTGTTCCGGCAAAAGCGCCGCCAGGCAAGGCGCAGTTGTCCGGGACGCTTTTCCGCTTTTGGGGGGTTCTTTACCTTACTTGTCATGCTGCCTCCCCCTTTCTATGCACAGATGGCTTCCTGTTTTTAGGCCTGCCGGCGCCCCTGGTATACTGGGCCTTGATGCGTGGGTCAATGACCGCATAAAACAGATCGGTCAGCATGTTGCCCAGAGCGATCATAAAGGCGCAGACCAGTACGCAGCCCTGGGTTGTGATATAGTCCTTGCCAGTGATGGAGGTGTTCATCAGGCTGCCCACGCCCGAAATATTAAAGATAGACTCCGAGACAACGCCGTTGGTGATACAGTGGCCCAGCATAGAGCCGATGACGGTCACCACGGGAATCAGGGAGTTCCGGACAACGTGCCGCACCACAACCTTGCGTTCCGGCAGGCCCTTGGCCCGTGCGGTTTTGACAAAGTCGGCATTGATGTTCTCCAGAATGGAGGACCGGGTCATGCGGGCCAGCAATGCGATACCGGGGAAGGCCGAACAGAGAATCGGATTAATGTAGCCGCGCCAGGTGGCCACACCTGTGACCGGCGTGATTTTCAACTGAACCGAAAACACCAGCATCAGCAGCAGCGCCAGCCAGAAGCCCGGAATCGCCGTACAGATGATGGAAACTGTAGTGGACAGATAGTCCCAGGCGGAGTTCTGTTTCAGTGCGCCCAGCAAGCCCAAGGGAATGCCGATGAGAATGGACACGACTGCGCCCAGCAGACCTATGATGGCCGAGGTGGCAATCCGCTCCCCAATCAGCTGAGAGACGGGGACCGACTTGGTGTAAGAGCGGCCCATATCTCCATGGAATATCAGATTGTAAAAATAGCGGCCAATTTGGACCAGATAGGGCTGATCCAGGCCCAATTCAGCCTCTTTGGCCGCCAGCACCTCCGGGGTGGCAAATTCGCCGCAGATGACGTTGGCCGGGCTGACATCGGAGAAATAGTTAATCGTGAACACGATTACCACCACGCCGATCAGGACGGGAATCAGCTGTAACGTTCTGTGAAATGTGTATCGAAGCAAGAGTTCTCCCTCCGTTCTATAAACATCAGGGGTGACAGGCGAAGCCCATCACCCCTGATCCTGACGGGAGCGTCAGGGTTTTACACTCTTCTGTTTGTGACGTGGATATCAGCCCCCGGGCAGCGGGGTGGGGGCCTCGGACAGCCAGAGGGTCTGAAGCAGCCGGCCGTCGCCGCTGACGCAGCCGTCCACCGAGGCAATCGCGCCGTTCAGGGCGAAGCAGATGAAATCCTCAAACATGGGAACGAATTTGCCGGTGCCAGTCAGCTTCTTCTGGAGCTCCGCCAGCTTGGCCGTTCGCTCCTCCCCTGTCAGGTCCATGTTGTTGACCGTTTCCAGAAGGAGGCCGTTGAGCTCGTCGCTGCACATGTGCATGATGGAGTTGCTGGACTGGGGCATCCAGGCGTTCATGTACTTGGAGGGGTCGTAGTGGCCCCGGGCCAGGGGAACGATGGAGGCGTACTGCTCACCTTTGGCCTGAGCGTCGAAGTAGGAGGCGTTGTCCATTACGGACACGTTTACCTTGATACCCAATACCTGGTCCAGCTGATACTGGATGGCCTCAGAGAGAGTGGCGTCCAGGCCGCCGGTCTTGGCGGTGAGGGTGATTTCGACGCTGCTGGCTCCAGTTTCGTCATAATACTTTTGGAGGTAGTCCTTGGCCAGCTCGGGGTCATACTTCAGGGCGGTGTTGGCGCAGTAGGGGCTGGAGGTGGGATAGACGGATTGAGCCACGCCATATCTGGGGCCGCAGTAAGCGGTGACTAGCGCTTCCACATCCAGAGCGTGGGCAATCGCCAGGCGCAGGTTCTCGTTTTTGAAGGTGTCAATGTTCTCGGTGTCAAAGGCCAGCCCCTGAACACTCTGCATCGGCAGAATTTGGACTGTGCCGGGAACCAGGCCGTTTTCCACGCTGTCAATGTTCTCGCCCTTGGCCAGAATGATCAGATCCACGCCGCCGTTCTGATAGTCCAGGAACCGTGTGGTTTCATCTGCGATGCACTTGACGGTGATCTTGTCATAGATGACCTTATCCGCGTTCCAGTAGTTGGGGTTCTTCACATAGACCATGTCATTGCCGGTGGACCAGGGCTCAATGGTGTAGGCGCCGGAGGCGAGAATGTCAGCGGACTTCTTCTCCGCGTTGGATCCGTCTTCCGTCCAGGCCTTGCTGATGATGCCGATGGAGCCAATGTCTCCCATGGTGGCATAGGACAGGGTGCGTAGGCCAATCTGCACGGTTGTCTCGTCGATGGCCTGGGTGCGCTCCAGGTCGATGCTGCTGGTGTTGGATCCGGAGTCAGCGGCAGAGGTCAGAATAGAGCACACCACATCCTCGGCCGTCAGCGGGGAGCCGTCGGCAAACTTCAGACCTGAGCGGAGTTTGGCGATGATCACCATGTTCTCACGGTCCAGCTGATAGCTCCCGGCCAAGTCACAGGAAAGAGTATCATCATACTCCACCCGCCACAGGAAGCCGTACAGCGTGTTCGCCATCAGGTTGGCGCATTTGCCGCCGCCCATCAGCATGGGATTCAGGCTGGAGGGTTCGCCATCCAGATTCAGGACGATCTCCCGTGCGCCGGCGGGAGGACTGTCAGGCTGATTTGGCTGAGCATCGTTGTTTCCGCAGGCGCTCAGGGCAAAGATCAAGCTCAGGGAAAGGGCCGCCGCAAGAAGCCGGGTCAGAGTTTTCTTTTTCATGTTCTTTTCTCCTTTTCCTGTATTTGATGATGCAGGTTGACGAAATAACAGTAGCACGCCCCCTCCTTTTTGCCCATACTTCCTCCCATTGCGTTCTACAATGGGACTATTGACAGGCTGCTGATTGGAATCTGGCTATACAATAACACCCATACCTCTTATGAGGCAACCAATAGAAACTTGTACGTATACAAGGAAATGGTGTGTGCCATATTGATAGGATTACCGTATACTTGTATCATCAGAATAAGAGCTTATCCACAAATGAGGCGTGAGCAGACTGGGCCGCCAGATTTTTGGTGGATCAAGCCATTTTCCCGCAGAAATCCTGACGGAGTTCAAGGGGAACTGGTGCTCAGCCGCGAAAAAGACGCAGGCAGGTTGCGTGCGTCCTAATTTGCGGATATGCTCTAAGCGCCTATCTCAAACTGATTCGCACGCATCTTGCTTGCATAGCTTGCGCCATGCTTCACCAAAATCCCCGGCAATCCACTTCCACGGTGCGAAGGCCTGCATCTCCCTGTACCGGCAGGAGCCGGAGGAGGGCTGCTGTGGAGGTCCGCCTCAACACCAGGGCCGCGCCGGAACTGATTGCCGGCCGCTTTGACGCGGTGATCTGCGCCACGGGCGCAGTGCCCAAACGCCCGCCCATTCCGGGCGCAGGCATTCCGGGGGAAATCAGCGGTTCCCAAAGTTCTTTTTTCTACAATGATTTTTTGGAATACTACAATTTCAGGTTGTTTGCCTCCTGGTATGGAGTCTGATATCATAAAAACAATCAACCAAATACAGTCTGGAGGTCTGTTATGATGAGCACAAAGTACAGCAGCCTGCTGTCTCCCCTGAAGGCCGGAAAATTTACCCTGAAAAACCGCATGGTTTCATCCAACTCTCTGCCACACTTTTTGCAGGGACCGGAGACCTATCCCGCCAACCCCGTATACACCCACTACATCAACCGCGCCAAGAGCGGCGCGGCCATTGTCACCTGCATGGGCGTCAACAACATGCTGCGGGGCAAACACATTCCCACTGAGGTGGACGCGGCCCACTTTCCTGATTTTGAGCTGTACCAGCCCCTGGCGCAGAATTATCTGATTCAGCTCACCGAGGGTATTCACTTCTATGATTCCTTGGCCGCTATGGCCCTGTTCGTCGGCCGGAAGTCCGATTACTGCTATGTGGAAGACGGCGTTCCCACCGGCATTCCCGCCCATCTGGACGTGACGGAGTACGACGGGGAGACCCTGGACAAAATCGTGCAGAGCTATGTACAACAGTCGTCTATGCTGAAATGGTTGGGCTTTGATATGGTTTCCCTCCACTTTGCCTACCGTAATCAGGTTCCCGCCCGTTTCATGTCTCCCCTGACCAACCGCCGCACCGACGAATATAACGGAAGTACGGCAAACCGCTGCCGGTTTGCAAAGCGAGTGCTTCACGCTGTGCGGGAAGCAGTCGGACGGGACATGCTCATCGAGCTTCTCATCAGCGCAGAGGAGCCGGAGGGCGGCTACACCTTGGACGACACCGTGGAGTTCCTCCGTATGGTGGAGGAGGACATCGACATTGTGCAGCTCCGCGCCCCGCAGGCCGACCCCAACCATCCCACCGGCTTCTGTCTGGAGGAGACCCCTTACTTAAAATACGCGGAATACGTGAAAAAGAGCGGCGTGAAGGTGCTGGTCTCCGGCATTGGCGGCTTTCAGTACATGTCCACCTGTGACCAGGCTGTAGCGGAGGGCAAGCTGGACCTTGTCTCCATGGCCCGAAGCTGGATCTCCAACCCCAACTACGGCGAGTTGGTCTATGAGGGCAGGGAGGAGGATATGGTTCCCTGTATCCGCTGCAACAAGTGCCACGGCCGGGGCAAGGGGGATGTGTTTGCCAGCGTCTGCTCGGTCAACCCGATTCTGGGCCTGGAGCACCACATCCGAAATATGGTGAAGGAGCCCTCCGCGCCTAAGAAAATTGCGGTTGTCGGCGGCGGCCCCGGCGGCATGAAGGCGGCCCTTGACCTGTGTGGCCGGGGCCATCATGTGACCCTCTTTGAGAAGGAGGACGCCTTGGGCGGCGCTATCCGCCACGCCGACTTTGTCGGCTTCAAGTGGCCGCTGAAACGGTACAAGGACTTCCTCATTGCCCAGGTATCCAAGCGGGACATCGAGGTCCGGCTGAGCACCAGGGCCACGCCGGATCTGGTCCGGGAGGGAGGATTTGACATCGTTCTTGCGGCAGTGGGAGCAGAACCGGTCCGCCCGCCGATCCCTGGCGCCAGCGGCCCCAATGTCCGGTTTGCTGCGGAGGTTCTGTGCGACCACACCTTGGCTGGAAAGAAGGTGGCCGTCATCGGCGGCGGTGAAGTGGGCACGGAAACTGGAATGCACCTGGCGGAGCAGGGGCATAGCGTCACCGTGCTTGAAATGCGGGACACCCTGGCTGCGGATGCCACCCTGATTCACTACCGTTCCATGTTCCAGGACTACTGGGAGAGCCTTCCGGAGTTCCACTTTATCCTCAATGCCACCTGCACCGCGATCGAGCCGGGCGCGGTCCGCTACTGCGGCGCCGATGGGGAAGAGCGATGCGTTGAGGCCGACACCGTGGTCCTTTCGGTTGGGATGAAGGCCAGGCGGGACGAGGCGCTGGCCTATTATGGAAGCTGCGGCCGCTTTTATATGGTGGGAGACTGCCGCCAGCCTGCCACTCTACAGCAGACCAACCGGTCCGCCTTTGCTGTGGCGTCTCAGATTTGACAAATTTCTGGCGAAAGCCGCCGCATTGGTGTGCGGCGGCTTTCCATACCTTCCAGCAGATAGCAGAAAACACCAGTTGCGGCTGAGCAGGAAATGGACTAAAATAAAAGTCAGCGAGACAGCGGCCCCACACAGAAAGAAAGTCAGGTGAGCGCTTTGAGGATTGACTATCTTAGATATCTGATCTTGGTATCGGAAACCGGTTCCATCAGTCAGGCTGCGGAAAAATTGTACATTACCCAGCAGGGCCTCAGCCGGATTATCAGCAATCTTGAGCAGGAGTTTGGAGTTCCGCTGTTTATCCGCAACAACAACCGGATTCGGCTCACTGAAGCGGGGGAGCGGGCGGTCGCGTGGTCCAGAAAGATTGACCAGGACTACCAGGATATGATAGATGATATCCGTCCAGGCCGGAACACGGAACTGGAGCTTTCGGGAAATTCCTATGTGCTTTACGCCACACCGGTCACGTGCATCACAGTGATTCCGCGGATTACCGAGGTGCTCAGCCGCCGGTTTCCCGGAGTGCATTTCAACGTCATCGAACGGCTGCCCACAGAAATTGTGGATGACTGTGCTCTGACAGAAAGCAGCATGGCAGTCCTGAGCATCTCCTCCTTTCTCTGTGATTCCTGCAAGCGCCTGAATCAGCCGGAGTGCCGGTTTGACGAGTATTTTCACGATGTCCTCATGCTCAGCGTGTCCCAAAACAGCCCCATTGCCCGCCAGAAAATGGTCTCCCAAAAGCAGCTGGCCTCTATTCCCATGGCCCTGCACTACACAGAGCTGAAAATGATGCGGCACCTGCTGGGCGACAGCTATCAGCCCAGTGTTCTGGTTCACACCACCAACCACACCTTCTGCCAGGACATTGTGGAGCTCGGCAAGGCCGCCGGTTTTTCCTCCGCCCTGCTGGAGTATTATTATCCCTCCAAAAACACGGTCATGGTTCCCCTGGATAAGAGCATCCCCATTGCCTATGGCTGCCTGTATAACAGCACCATACCGATGAGCCCCATCACAGAAGCCCTTATGAGCATTGTTCAGGAGGAACTGAAGCGATGCGGCGGCGCCCAGCGGAGCTGGAAACACGATTAGAAAAAGGCACCCTCTGGAGACAGAGAGTGCCTTTTTGTTTGAACAACAGTTCTTTGTGGAGGGACAAATTAGTGTTGCTTGCTTGTCTGATGCCGGAATGATACTCTTAGATCATCAGGAAGTCATTCCAGATGTGTTTCGTTTGTCTAAGGAGGCGGGGGCATGAGTGAAACGTTTCAAACCTTTGTGCGCGGTGTTTACCCGGATCAGGACCTACAGTTTCTTGAAAAGCTGCGGAAGCGGTATGATGGTCTGCCTCGGGGCACGGTGTTTTTCCATCAGAAGCTGGAACTGGGCCAGGTTCAGACCTACGCGAGGGCCTGGAATCCCTATGATCCCCTGTACAACTCTGAACGCTACGGCAAGCGATCCTTCTGGGGCAGCATGCTGGCTTATCCCTTCTACACCCTTCATCAGCCCCTCTATCCCCGCATTCCCCGGACCTTCGGAGACAAGCATTACTTTGGCAACAGCGGGGGAGAGGTGGAGTATTTTCAGCCAATCCATCCCGGAGACACCATCTCTGCCATTAAGGAAGAGCAGAGCTTTATAGATGTGACCTCTGAGGGGCGGCCCGAACTCCGGGTCTTCGACCTGAGCGGCGCCTGCCTGCAATACAACCAGCACGGCGACTTGGTCTGCAAGTATCACACGACCGGAAAAAACGCCTTCATGCGGTACCGCACCGGGATGCCACAGCCAGTTCCATCTCCTTTTTCCGTCAATGCAGAGTGGGCCGCAGCTGCGCCGCCCACCCATGTGACCACTCCGGAGGAGTGGGCGCTGATTCAGGAGCTGTGGCCGGCGGAGGAAATTCGGGGCGGCAATACCCGCTATTGGGAAGACGTTCAGGTGGGCGACCGGATTCCCCCCGTCTGCACCGGCCCAATTTCAGAGCTGGACATGTTCCAGCTTCACGGAGACGACATCCTCCGTCAGCCGCCCCTCCGCCAGCGGATGGGGGAGGATGTTCAGATGCAGGATCATTACGGAATGTGGCAGCCTACCTTCTACCCCTGCTTTGCCGGGCATCCCGACAGCGGCGTCCGGGCCTGCTTCTATAGCTGGACGGCCCGGAACTTTGCCATTCGGGCTGTCACCAACTACATGAGCGATATGGGAGAAATCCGAAGAATCCGCTGGCGGGCCCAGCAGCTTTATCCCATGCTGTATGACCCGGACGCTGGGCGGGAGATTCTGGAGCTGCTGCCCGAGACCCGGGGCCGCATCTGCCAGCGTCTGGGGCAGGTGGGCGATACCTGCATCTGCCGCGGCGCTGTCGTTGAGAAGAACCTTGCTGGCACAGAGCGGCAGGTCCGGCTCGCCGTGTGGGTCGAGACCTTGGACCACGTGATTTTACAGGCGCTTGATGTCACCATCTGCCTCCCATCCAGAGGGCAGAACCGGTACCCAAGCCAGCCTGACAAGGAGGAGTCCGCATGATACAACACATTGACACAGAACGCTGTATAGGCTGTGGGCGCTGCGTCCGCAGCTGCCCGCTGGATGTCATCCGCATGGCAGGACCATTCGCCCGGATTGCCTACCCTGAGGACTGTATGACCTGCTATTTGTGCGAGTTGAACTGCCCTGCCGGCGCTGTGTTCGTCCATCCCTTCAAGGCGGTTCCGCCGGAGGTATTCCCCGGCATCTTGGAAAAAAAGGAAGGTGACCAGGCATGAACACCATCAAGCACAAGCCGGATGTCCTAATTATTGGCGGCGGCTCCGCCGGTATGTGGGCCGCCAAACGGCTCAAGGAGCGGGCCCCCGAATTGGACGTTCTCATCGTGGATAAGGGCGGCAGCAAGTGGGGTGGGCTGATGCGCCTTTCCGGCGGGGATTTTGAAGCCGTCCTGCCCGGCGAGGATGTGAACGACTGGGTCAAGGACCTGACCTATTACTGGGACGGCCTGTGCGAACAGGACGTGGTGGCCGATCTCTTCCGCCGAGCCTATGACCGGCTGGAGGAATACCACCGCATGGGCTGCGGCTCCCTGACAGATGAGGAAGGGAAGCTGCGGGGCGTGCCTCAGCGGGGCCTGCCTCACGTCAGGCTTTACCCCACCAAGTTCAAGGGCACCGGCGGTCAGGTCATGGCGGACGCCATGGCGAAGGAGATGGACCGCTTGGGCGTCACCTACCTGGGCCGGGTCCAGATTTCCGGCCTGGTCAAGGATGAGAAGGGCCGGGCCGTGGGCGCAGTGGGATTTGACTGCTGTACCGGAGACTTTCTGGAAATCAGTGCGCGGTGCGTCATCATGGCCGCTGGCCCCGCCAGCTGGAAGCCGGGCTACAATGGAAACACCTCCACCGGAGAATGGGTCCGGCTCTGCTTTGACGGGGGCTGCAAGCTGCGGAACTTCGACACCCTGACCGTGATGAACGCGCCCCGAAAGTTCTTCTGGGAGGGGCAGGGCATCTACTTGGCCTTTGGAGCAAAATTTGTCAATGCCCAGGGTGAGGACTTCATGGCAAGGTATTCCCCATCCATCGGATCAAATACAGACAATAACTTTATCTGCCGGGGCATGGCGCTGGAGATGAAGGCCGGGCGGGGGCCCATCTGCTTTGACTTGAGCGGCGTGCCGGAAGATCGCATGGAATTTGTCCGGCCCAACGCCGGAAACCAACTGCTCAATCACACCAAGCTGAAGGATGCGGGCATCAACTTCCTTACCGACACGGACATTGAGTTCATCCCCCAGGTGCAGCTGACCAACGGAGGCGTCTGGACTGACATCAAGGGCCGCACGGGTGTCCCTGGCCTGTATGCAGCGGGGCGATGCCGCTCCATTGACTATATTTATATGGGCGGCTTTGGCCTGTCCTCCACCGCAGTCACTGGTTGGATCGCTGGAGACGCTGTGGCAGATGAACTGGCGGCTGGCGTGGGTTGGACCGGACTGCCCAGAGGTCAGGTGGAGCGTCTAAGAGAAGCGCTTTACGCGCCCATGAAGCGCAGTGGGGGCCAGATGCCCCACCAGGTACTGCGGAAGCTGAACGGACTTATGGCCCGCTATGATGTGTGCCTGCTTCAAAGTGAGGAGAGCTTGACCGCGGCCCGTGCGGAGCTCGGCCGCATCTGCGCGGAAGACCTTCCGGAGATGTGCGCGCCGGATTTCCACTACCTGGCCAAATACAACGAGGTGGAAGGGATTGCCTTCCTGACCCGGCTGTTCTTGGAGGCCTCGCTGGCCCGCCGGGAAAGCCGGGGATCCCATTACCGTGTGGATTACCCCAAGCGGGACGAGCGCTATCTGGGCTGGTTCATCCACACCAAGGGCGGGGCAGGAGAGGTCCTCACGGAGTTTGTCCCCGTACCAACCGGCCGCTATCCCAATCCTGTGGACCGTTTTTACACAGACAATTTCCGATTTGACGCAGAGTAAGGAGTTGAGACGCTATATGCCTCCGGTAATTGACCAAAAGAAATGCACTGCTTGCAACACCTGTGCCCAAATTTGCTGTATGAACGTGTTTGGGCCTGTCACATCCAGGGAAATTCCCCAGGTTCGCTATCCCGAGGAATGTTGGCACTGCCGCGCCTGCGTCATGGACTGTCCCGTACAGGCCATTGAACTGCGCTATCCGCTGCCCATGATGATGCTGGCCCGCACCTCTCCCCGGGTGGAGCAGCGCCGGAAGGAGGAAGGGAAATGATCCCAATTTCCAGTCAGGTTAAAACTTGTGACGTACTGATTATGGGCGGCGGCATTGGCGGACTGATGGCCGCCATTGCTGCGGCAGACGCGGGCGCCTCCGTCATTGTGGCAGAAAAGTCGGACACCCGGCGCAGCGGCTCCGGCGCCACTGGCAACGACCACTTTGTCTGCTACATCCCTGAGGTTCACGGCGATTTTGAGGCCTATATGCGGGAGCTGAAGACGACCCAGGCCGGACTTAATGCGGATGAGCCGATTCTCCGCAAATTTGCCTCCCGCACCTTTGAAATTTGCCAGGACTGGCACGAATGGGGCATCAACATGCGGGTCGGCGGACAGTGGACCTTTGAGGGCCACGCCTATCCCGGGCACATGCGGACCCATCTGAAGTATGACGGCCATGACCAGAAAAAAATTCTGACCAGTCAGGCCAAAAAGCGGGGCGTTGTCATTGACAACCATTCACCTATCACAGAGCTGCTCACCGGCGGGCGCGGGCAGATTACCGGCGCTCTGGCCATTGACGTTTCCCGGGAGCAGCCTGAACTGAAGGTGTACCGCTGCAAGGCGGTGGTCACAGCCACCGGCTCCACCAACCGCATCTACTCCTCCTGCACGCCTGCCTGGATGTTCAACATCGCCGGTTGTCCCGCCTGCTGCGGCGGCGGACTGGGAGCACCCTACCGCGTTGGGGCTACACTGGTGAATCTGGATATTCCCGGCATGCCAGCCGGGCCCAAATACTTCTCACGCGCCGGAAAGGGCACCTGGATCGGCGTGCTTCGGGACCTGGAGGGGAAAAATATCGGTCCATTTGTGGACAAGCCCTCACGGGAGCACGGTGACATCACCTCCGATGTGTGGCCTTCCGTCTTTTATGACAAGATGAAGGACGGCACTGGCCCCGTCTACATCGACTGCACTGACCTGCCAGAGGAGGAAATGCAGTATCTCTATTGGGCCTTCACCTGCGAGGGGGATACCTCGCTGGTGGATGCCATGAATCAGCAGAACATTGATCTGCGGGAAAAGATGGTGGAGTTTGGAAGCTATGAATGTACGCTTCTGGGACGCGGCGTACAGATTGATGCCAACGCGGCCACCAATGTTCCCGGATTGTACGCCGTGGGCGACCAGGTGGGCAACTTCCTGTCCCACATCTCCGGGGCCGCAGCTATGGGGCGGATTGCGGGCGAGTGTGCCTCGGCCTACTGCGGAACCGTCGATTTTGCCCCTTCTGTGGAAGACCATCCTACGGTCAGGGAGCGGCAGGCCTTTTACTCCGCCATGATGGAGCGCACGAATGGCCCCGGCTGGAAGGAGCTGAACATCATTGTCAACCAGCTCATGGATGACTATTGCCCTGTCTTCCAGATTCGTTCCGGAGGCAAGTTTGAGGCGGGCCTGGGTTATTTCCAGGACTTGCGACGGTTGTGCGCTGGCTCGGTTCAGTGCAGCAACGCCCATGAGCTGATGCGTGCGGCGGAGGCCTTCGACCTGCTGGAGATTGGGGAGGCCATGATCCGCTCCGCTCGTGCGCGGCAGGAGACACGGGGGCTGCACCGGCGGGCTGATTTCCCCTTCACCAATCCACTTCTGGCCAATCACTTTGTGACGATCACGAAGACTGCCAGCGGGCCCAAGGTGGATATTCGCCCTGCACAGGTCCTGTGAAGGCCGGTTAATAAAGCGAACGTGCAGAAACCGAAGTTTCTGCACGTTCGCTTTGCGTTTATTTGCGTTTGCGGCGCTTCCACGGATCGACAACGCGGTACTGCAAGATCGTCATCCAGCGGGAGAACGCATAGTCATACACGAGGAAAAACAGGTTCCCGCCGGGGAAGACCAGCGGCAGCGGCACCTGCACGCCCTCGAACAGAAATTCCTTCAGAAAAATTACGCAAAAGATCAATACTCCGTTGAAAAACGCCAGCTTTCCCACCCATTCCAGTGCCCGGCGGTTCCGTGTTTCCAGCCAGGACTTTACCACCGGGTACAGCCCGAAGGCGATGAGGAACAGCAGCGCCGCCGCCTTGCTGGGAATCAAAATCAGCGCCAGCACCCCAGCGGCCACACAGCAGAGGAGCCCTGCCTTGACGCCCATGGCGGCGACTACGGTGCCCACAATCAGACCCGCCGCCATGTCCATCACCAGTTCCATGGAGGGAATCAGGCAGCCCAAATACATCACTGTAACCGCCAGCGCCGCCATCAGTGCGCCAAAGGTCAGCTCCTGTGTCTGCCGCTTCATTGCGCCGCTCCCTCCCATCAAAAACCGTTTCACGCTTTCACGCTTTCTTGAAAGAAAGCTTAGCAAAGAACTTTAAACTGATTCTGCCGGAAATCCGGCGTACCAATACAGACTGAAGTTCTTTTGGATCCTTTTAGAAGCTGTATTCATAACCGGGGAATGGCAGATGGACGAAGGATTTTGTTGTCAGGCAAGACAATTTTTCACCGGAATCCTTGGTGGATTCCAAGAAAAATTGGCGCGGCGTGACGGCAAAAGACGAGTTCAGATGCCGTTCAACGGTTGTGAATACAGCTTCTTAATTCTAACACCCGAAGCCGCGGCACATGCAGTTCATGCACAGCAGGGTAGGGCAGCAGTCGCAGGCGTTGAACCCGCCATAGCCCATGGGCCGGTACGCCTGACCGCCCATCTGCATGTAGCTCATGGCCTGCCGGTACTCCGGATTGCCCGGGTCCATGGCTGCCGCCCGCTGATAATTGGCCAGGGCCTCGTCCAGCCAGCCTTTCTGATAGGCGATGCTTCCCGAGAGAAAATACCACTCGGCATCCCGGCTGGGCGCCTGCATGAGCAAATGTTCCGCGCGGGCCAGATTGCCGCCGCTGATGGCTGACCGTACCTGAGCGTAAATAGGGGAGGAAGAGGCGCTTTGCTGATAGCCTGAGGACCGCTGCTGCTGGTAGGCCGCTCCTCCGCCGCCGTAGGAGGAACCTCCGGCCCGCTGCTTGGTGATGGTCTCGTAGGCCTCGTTGATCTCCTTCATCTTCTCCTCCGCCAAATCGGCCAGAGGATTGTCCTGATAGTTGTCCGGATGGTACTTGCGGGCCAGCTCCCGATAGGCCTTCCTGACCTCGTCGCCGCTGGCGTTGGATTGGATGCCGAGGACGCTGTACGGATCGTTCATGAGCCATTCTCCTGTTGGATTTTTTTCTTTTTCGTTCTCCACTGGTCCGTCAGGACCAGATGCTCCACCATAGGCATGCCCAGACAGAGGATGTTTTCCAAAATGGGGGACCAATCCCCCGGCTCCAGCAGATAAAAGGCGGACAAAGCCAGATTCCGGGAGTGGAGCAGGGTCAGGCCCAGCTGCTCCCGGGCCTGATCGTCCCCCTCGCCGCCAGGCGGAAGGCCATAGCGCAGATTGACCGGATTGTAGCCGCCGCGCTTCCGGTCCTCCTTCCGGTCGTCCCAGGCGTCCGCCAGGTAAATCCAGCGGCCCACATGGTAAAGAAGCTGCTCCATGGCCCTGCGGCGGGCCTCGTCCTCCGAGGCCGGCGCGGCGGCCTGAAGGATCCGGGCAAAGGTGTCCGCCGGCCGGTCCAGAGAGGGGCAGCGCTCCTTCTCCAGCGTTCCCAGCCGCGCCAGCTGCTCCCGCACCTGGGCGTCAAAGGCGGGCCGCAGCTTGGCCGCCTTCCGATAGGCGGGCCGGAACAGCCAGCACAGCAGCCGGGCAGGGAGGCCCTCCAGACAGCCGGAGTCCTCCACCTGGTCCCGCAGCTTCCACCAGGTCAAAATGACGCTTTCATCCGCCGCCGCCTCCATGCCCTCGTTGGCCGGGCAGCAGGAACGGGGACGGAAGGGGCTGACAGCGCACCGGCGCCGTTCGCAGGCTGAAAGAGTCCCAGGGGAGAGGAGCATCGCCAGAAAGGTAAAATCGTAGTTCAGCAGAAACCGGCTTCCAAAGCCGTACCGCCGGCCCAGGGTGTGGCAGAGGCCGCAGTAGGCGGACTGGAACTGCTCCAGCTCCCGGACCCTCAGCTCCTCCCGGCAGGGCAGAATATAGCCGAACATCAGCGGCGGACCGAAACGATGATGGTGTGTTCACCCACCGCGCCCACATCGTCGAAGCCATCCACGTAGACAGTGACCGGCACCCGGTAGGTGCCCGCCGAGGCGGAGATGTCCTCCAGATTGGCCACCACCCGGATGTTGCTCTCCATCACCAGGTCCAGAGAGGCCTCCGGCCCCCGGATGCGGATGGGAACGGACTGGCTCACCGCCTCCACCGTGCAGTCCTCCGGCTTGTTGATATATTGGATGCCGTCGGAGCTGACCGTCATGGTCCGGGTATCCAGACCGTTCACCGTCACCGAGACAGTGGCCGTGGTCAAGCCGCTCAGGTTGATGAGGTCGGAGGAGATGGGGATGTTCCGCTCAAAGGCGGCGGTGCTCACCACCTGGGACAGGTCGATGGGGTCCAGGGTGATGGAGTTATAGGCGTCCAGCTGGGCCTTGTCCCCGGCCAGAATCACCGACTTGGGCTCGATTTCAAAGGTGGCGTTGCTGCTGGTGGCGCCGCCGCCGCTGATGAACTCCACATTCAGGGGGATTTCCCGGATATAGCCCGCGAGCATGGTCACAAGCACAGTCTCCTGGCCCAGCTGAATATTGGTGCTGTCAATGACGCTGCCCTCCTTGTCCACCAGGGTGGGGGTCATATTTTCGTTGATGCTAGCGGACACATCCTTCCGGTCAATGACGACCTCGGCGTGGTCCACCCGCTCCAGCAGCTCCGCCTCGCCGCTGATCTCGATGACGTTGGGCGAGCAGAGAACCTCGTCCGCCCAGTAGCCCTCAGCCAGGCTGCCGCTGAAGATGCCTTTGACCTCCACCGTTTTCGTGGTCATCCGGACCACCTTCAGGTCGATATCCAGAGAAATCTGCTCCACGCTGACGCTGTTGTTGGGGATACTGCTGGGGTAAACCACGGAACAGCGGATGGCCTGCACACCGGTGCTGACGATGCCGGACACGTCGGCCTGTACCCGGACGTTGGCGGCGCTCAGCTGCATGATAACCGGGCGGCGGCCCTGAAAGGTCAGGTAAATGGTCTCATTTCCGGTCTTGTCCAGCATCAGGCCCCGGGCCTGAAGGCTTTCTTCGCCTACATACGTGACAGGCAGCGTCAGAGACAGGCGGGAATCGTCGCTTTCGTCGGTCACGTAAAGCCAGAGAATCACAGCGGCCAGAAGGGCCAGAATCATGTAGAACAGCTTGCTGTCCAGTATCTTATTTATCATCGGAGGACGCTCCCTTTTTCTTCTTGAAGAGCCCGTTCAGGGTCAGCTCCTTGACCTTGTGGAAATTTCCTTTCTCGTCGGCCTCCTCGGGCATCAGCTCCTTGCGGAGCAGCCGGTCCAGAGTCTCCGGGGCCAAATGGCGCTTGAGCATGCCGCCCACGGCCACGGAGATGGAGCCGGTCTCCTCAGAGACAATGGCGATCACCGCGTCGGAATGCTCGCTCATGCCAATGCCCGCCCGGTGCCGCATGCCCAGATCCCGGCTCAGGTTGACGTTGCCGGACAGGGGCAGCATGCAGCCCGCCGCGGCGATGCGGCCGTTCCGAACGATGACCGCGCCGTCGTGCATGGGGGCTTTGTTCCAGAAAATGTTTTTCAGCAGCTCGCTGGACACCCTGGCGTCCAGTACGGTGCCGGACTTGATGCTGTCCTCCAGGATGATGTTCCGCTCGAAGACCATCAGCGCGCCCACCTTGTCCTTGGACAGCTGAGCGTAGGCCTGTACAGTCTGATGGATGGCGTTGTCCAGCTCGTCAAAGGTGTCGCTGCGGGCAAAGACGCCGCTGAGCTTCCCGCTGCTGCCCATCTGCTCCAAAAAGCGCCGGATTTCCGGCGTGAACAGAATCACCAGCAGCAGCAGGCCCAGTTCCACCATTTGATTGAGGGCGGTGCTCAGCACCCGCAGATGGAACTGGCCGGAGAGCCAGACCACCAGCAGAATCAGCAGCACGCCCTTGACCACCTGGCCGGACCGGGTTTTTCGGGCCAGCAGCATCAGCCGGTAGAGCAGGTAGGCCATGATGAGGATATCCACCAGGTCGGACAGGCCGATGATCCTGCGGTATCCCATCAGATTTTCCGCGATTTCTGTAATCCAATCCATTTTTCATTCACATCCAAACATTCTGTTCTTTTTTCTTGAAAGAAAAAAGAACCCAAAAAAGAACTTCAAACGGCGGTGTACGGCGGGTTTTGCGGTTGTGGGGGACCGCCGTTTTTATCCCCTGGTTATTATAGCGTATTCCCTCGGCCTTGACAAGTAAACATTCCTTTAATTTCTTGGCCTTGCTTGATAAATGGCAATGTGCCCAACAGCGAGGAATTTTTTTGTCTGGCAAACAATTTTTCCGCAGGAATCCTGACGGATTTCAAGAAAAAATTGTGCCGTCCAGGCGGAAAAAGGTCCGCTGCTTGGGCATGTTGACATTTTTCAAACAAGGCCTTATGACGAAGTAGATTTTGTTTCCCCTTTTCCTCCAGATATGTTATGATAGCACCATCCGAAACACAACGGAGGTTCCCATGAAAGAATTTGTCATCGGAAAAAACGACGCCGGGCAGCGGCTGGACCGCTGGCTGGCCAAGACCCTGCCCCTGCTTCCCGGGCCTCTGGCCCAGAAGTACATCCGCCTCAAGCGGGTCAAGGTCAATGGAAAAGGCTCCCAAAAGGACGTTCGTCTGACGGCGGGCGACGTGCTCCAGCTGTATATCAACGATGAATTTTTTGAAACGCCCACACCGGAAAACGCTTTTTTGAAATTGTTTCGCCCTCAATTGGACATCCTGTATGAGGACGGGCACCTGCTTCTGGTCAACAAAAAGCCCGGCCTGGTGGTCCACGCCGGCGAGCACGAGAAGGTCAACACCCTTATCAACCACATTCAGGCCTACCTTTATCAAAAAAAGGAATGGTCGCCCTATGATGAACACTCCTTTGCGCCCGCCCTGTGCAACCGGATTGACCGGAACACCGGCGGCATTGTCATCGCCGCCAAGACCGCCGAAGCGCTGCGGGTCATGAATCAGAAAATCCGGGACCGGGAGCTGACCAAGCGCTACCTCTGCGTGGTACACGGGAAGCTCAATCCGCCGGAGGGGAAGCTGGAGGGCTATCTCTGGAAGGACGAGGCGAAGAAGCAGGTCTTTGTCAAGCAAAGGCCCGTTCCAGGGGCCAGGACCGCCGTGACCCTGTACCGGACGCTGGCTGTCCGGAAGGGCCTCTCCCTGGTGGAGTGCGACCTTATCACTGGCCGGACCCATCAGATTCGGGCCCAGTTCGCCGCCGCCGGGCACCCGCTGCTGGGGGATGGCAAGTACGGCAGTGAGCGGAAAAACAAGGAATATGGACGGAACGGGCAGGCCCTCTGGTCCTACAGGCTGTCCTTCGACTTTACCACGGACGCCGGAGCGCTGGAATACCTCAGCGGACAAAGCTGGCAGGTGGAGCGGGTGGACTTTGTGGACGAGTATTTTCCTGGTTTTTCTGTGCAAAACGGAGAAAAATAGACCTTTCCGGGAGCTCTTTGGCGGAAACGATAGAATCTGCGGGAATTATGCCGAATCTTATTGACTTTTCCAGAACAACCCGTTATATTGTATCTCATTACAAGCTCCGTCTGCGCTTTCCTTGAAAACAGGATGCAGGGCGTCCCTACAGGGGAGCTGCCGCCCGGTCGAACCGGCGCGGCACGCCAGCTTGAAGTTCTTTTGGTCCTTTTCTTTCAAGAAAAAGACGAAATCGGTAGAAATGGGGGAGGATACATGTCCAAAGAGCTCATCCGCCTGACTGACTGTGTCATGGCGTTCGACGATGAGATCATTCTCAATCACATCAATCTCTACATCAACGACAGCGAGTTCCTCACGCTGCTGGGCCCCAGCGGCTGCGGCAAAACAACCACCCTCCGGATTATCGGCGGCTTTCAGCAGCCCACCTCCGGAGACGTTTTGTTTGACGGCGTGAGAATCAACCATGTCCCACCGCACAAGCGCCAAGTCAATACGGTCTTTCAAAAGTACGCCCTGTTCACCCACATGAACATCTTCGAGAACGTGGCCTTCGGCCTTCGCATCGCCAAGGTTCCCGAGCCGGAGATTCAGCGGAGGGTGGAGGAGGCGCTGGCCCTGGTGAACCTGCCCGGCTACGGAAAACGGTCGGTGCTGTCCCTTTCCGGCGGACAGCAGCAGCGCATTGCCATTGCCCGGGCCATCGTCAACCGGCCCAAGGTGCTGCTTTTGGACGAGCCCCTTGGCGCGCTGGATTTGAAGCTCCGAAAAGATATGCAGATCGAGCTGAAAAAAATCCAGCAGCAGGTGGGCATTACTTTTGTCTATGTAACCCACGATCAGGAAGAGGCGCTCACCATGAGCGACACCATCGTGGTGATGAATAAAGGAGATATCCAGCAGATTGGGTCGCCCACCGGCATTTACAACGAGCCGAAAAACGCCTTTGTGGCCGACTTCATCGGCGAGTCCAACATCATCGACGGCGTGATGCTCTCCGACGGTGTGGTGAAGATGTACGGGAAGAAATTCCAGTGCGTGGATAAGGGCTTCGCCTCCAACGAGGCGGTGGATGTGGTCATCCGGCCCGAGGACATTGACATTGTGCCTGAGTCTGAGGGCCAGATCACCGGCGTGGTCACGGAGGTCACCTTCAAAGGGGTCCACTACGACATTATTGTGGACTTCCAGGGCTTCAAGTGGCTCATTCAGACCACCGACCTGTCCCCGGTGGGGTCCCGCATCGGCGTCAAAATCGACCCGGACGGCTTCCACATCATGAGGAAGAGCCAGTATTCCGGGCTTTACGGGGATTACAGCTCCTACAGCGACGCCTATGACGAGCTCAACGAGGACCCGGAGGCGGAAAGCGATGAAGAATAAAGCGATTGCCTACCCCTATGTGGGGTGGATGGCCCTGTTTGTGGCGGCGCCCATCCTGATTATCGTGTTTTACGCCTTTTCTTCCGCCGCCGGCGGCTTTACCCTGGAGCACTTCCGGGACATGACCCTGTACGCCGCCGCCTTCGGCCGCTCGCTGCTGCTGGCCGCGGTGGCCACCGTGGCCAGCCTGCTCATCGGCTACCCCATGGCCTACTTTCTCTCCCGGAGCGGGGGATGGGTCCACCGCATGGCTACCATGCTCATCATGCTGCCCATGTGGATGAACTTCCTGCTTCGGACCTACGCCTGGTCCTTCCTGCTGGAGCGGAACGGCCTCATCAACCGCTTTTTCAGCCTGTTCGGCCTGGGTCCCTTTCAGATGATCGACACCCAGGGGGCCATTGTGCTGGGCATGGTGTACAACTTCATTCCCTATATGATTCTGCCCATCTTCTCCGTCATTGAGAAGATGGACCCCAAGGTCATCGAGGCCGCCCAGGACCTGGGGGCGGACAGTGTGACCGTCTTCCGGCGGGTGGTGTTTCCCCTGTCGCTGCCCGGCGTGCTGTCGGGCATCACCATGGTGTTCATCCCCTCGGTGTCCACCTTCGCCATTTCCGGCCTGCTGGGCGGCAACAAGACCCTTCTCCTGGGCAACCTCATTGACATGCAGTTTTTGGGCAGCGCCTACAATCCCCACCTGGGCAGCGCCATTTCCCTGGTCATGATGGTCATTGTCATGGGCTGCATGGCCGTGATGAACCACTTCGGTGACGGAGAACAGGGGGTGACCCTGTGAAAAAGAACGGAATTGCCAGCAGGATCTTTTTGATTCTCTGCTTTCTCTTCCTGTACGCGCCCATTCTGGTGCTGATTGTGTTCTCCTTCAACGCCTCCAAATCCAAGGCGGTGTGGGCGGGCTTCACCCTGGACTGGTATGTGGAGCTCTTCCAGAACGAGACCATCCTGAACGCCCTGTGGGTCACCTTGCTGGTGTCCCTGCTGGCGGCCATCATTTCCACCGTGCTGGGCACGGCCGCGGCCATTGGGTTCCAGAACCTGAGACGCCGGACCCGGAGCGTGTGCATGACGGTCAATAACATTCCTCTGACCAACGCGGACATCATCACCGGCGTGTCCATGATGCTGCTGTTCCTCCTGGCGGTGGACGCCTGGAACGGCACCCTGGGCGGCGTGCTGGGCATCCGGCTCAGCCTGGGCTTCTGGAGCCTGCTCATCGCCCACATCACCTTTGATGTGCCCAATGTGATTCTCTCCGTGCTGCCCAAGCTGCGGCAGCTGGACCCCAACATCTACGAGGCGGCCCAGGACCTGGGGGACCACGGGTTCCACGCCTTCCGGGCAGTGGTGCTGCCGGAGATCATGCCCGGCGTCATCAACGGGTTTATCATGGCCTTCACCCTGTCCATTGACGACTTTGTCATCAGCTACTTCACCGCCGGGAGCCAAACTCAGACCCTTTCCATGGTGGTCTACTCCATGGCCAAGAAGCAGGTCAGCCCGGAGATCAACGCCCTGTCAGCGCTGATGTTCCTGGTGGTGGTGGGCCTGATGGTGGCGGTCAACCTGCGGCAGGCCGCCCAGGAGCGGCAGGCCAAGGCGCGGCAAGCCGCCCTCACGGCAAAGTAAGGGGGGCATGGCGATGAAACAATACTGGTATCTCTTTTTGACCGCCCTCTGCCTCACGGCGCTGACCGCCTGCGGCGGCGGAAACGACGGCGGCGCAGTGGTGAACGTCTACAACTGGGGCGAGTATATCGACGAGTCCATCTTTGAGGACTTCACCGCCGAAACCGGCATCAAGGTCAACTATCAGACCTACGACTCCAACGAGGCCATGTACGGCAAGCTGGTTGGGGGCGCGGGGGGCTACGACGTGATTATCCCCTCGGACTATATGATCGGCCAGATGATCGAGGAGGACATGCTGGAACCCCTCAACTTTGACAATATTCCCAACTTCGCCGACGTGGACCCGGCCCTCCTCAACCCGGAATATGACCCGGAAAACCGCTATTCCGTGCCCTATATGTTCGGCATCCTGGGCATCATCTATAACACGGCCCTGGTGGAGGAGGGGGAGGACATGGAGACCTGGGATGTGCTCTGGAATCCGAAGTACGCCCAGGACATTCTGATGTTCGACAACTCCAGGGACGCCATCGGCATTGCCCTGAAAAAGCTGGGGTACTCCTACAACACCACCGACGAGGCGCAAATCATCGAGGCGGCGGACCTTCTTCTGGAACAGAAGCCCCTGCTGCAGGGCTACTTCATGGACAAGATTTTCGAGAAGATGGAGGGCGCCAACGCCGCCATTGGGGTGTACTACTACGGGGACTACCTGACCATGGCGGAGAACAATCCGGACCTGGCCTTCGCCCTGCCCAGGGAGGGGACCAACCGGTATGTGGACGCCATGTGCATTCCCAAGGGAGCGGAGCACAAGGAGAACGCAGAGGCCTTCATCAATTTCATGTGCTCCACAGAAACCAGCGTGAGGAACACCGAGGAGACCTGGTATTCCTCCCCCATCCTGTCAGCACGGGCAGAGCTGGACCCGGAGGTTTCCGGGGACCCCTTTGCCTATCCAGACCAGGCGTTTATGGATGAACAGTGCGAAACCTACGCCTGCCTGCCCGCGGACATCCGGACGCTCTACAACAATCAGTGGATTCGCCTGCTGAACGGATGACACTTCCCCGAAGCGCAAGCCGGAAAACCTGTTTGCTCAGGTTTTCCGGCTTGTTTTCCCCCAAAAGAGCGATGAAAAAGCCAACTCAGTGTCTTTACACGGAGCTCAAAATTTGGTATACTATCTTAAAGGAACCACTGATTTAATCCACGCGCACGTCTTGACGGCGAAATTTCCGCCTGGACTTCGTGAAAAAAGTTTGAAATCCGTCAGGATTCCTGCGCTTTTTGTCACTTGTCAGACAAAAATTTCGCTCGCCAATCCGCACACGCCGATTAAATCAGCGGTTCCTTAATCAAACGATGTTTCTAAGAAACCACAACCTGAAACAGAAAGCGCTTCAAGTTCCTTTTGCTTCTGTTCCGTTCAAGGAAAAGAAGGAATAACAAGGGAGGGGTCCCCTTTGAGTAAGAGTATGACCGGCTACGGCCGGGGAGAGGCTGTGCTGAACGGCCGGTCTTTCGTGGTGGAGGTCCGTTCGGTCAACAACCGCTACCTGGACTGCAATGTGAAGTGCCCCCGGGAGTTCCTCTTCGTGGAGGACCAAGTGAAAAAGCGGGTCCAGTCCGCCACCACACGGGGCAAGGTGGACGTGTTTATCACCGTGGACAGCTCCAAGGCCGAGGGCGTGCGGGTCACGGTCAACCAGCCCCTGGCGGAGAGCTACCGGGCGGCGCTCCAGGTTCTGGCCAGCTCCTATCAGCTGCGGGACGACGTTTCCGTCTCCCTGCTATCCCGGTTCCCAGAGGTCCTGCAAGTGGAAAAGGCCGCCGACGGCCTGGACGCCCTGGGAGCGGACCTCTGCTCTGTGGTGGACCTGGCGCTGGAGCGCTACAACGACATGCGTACCCGTGAGGGGGAGCGGCTGGCCAGCGATATCCGGTCCAAGCTGGACACCCTGGAGAACTATGTCTCCCAGGTGGAGGCCCGGTCCCCTCAGACCGTGGCGGAATACCGGGCCCGTTTGCTGGCAAAAATGGAAGAGCTGCTGGCAAACACCCAAATCGACGAGAGCCGCATCCTGACCGAGGCGGCCCTGTTCGCGGACAAGGTGGCGGTGGACGAGGAGACCGTGCGGCTGCGGAGCCACTTCGCGCAGGCCCGGGAAATGATCTCCGGGGGCCAGCCGGTGGGCCGGAAGCTGGACTTCCTGGTCCAGGAGATCAACCGGGAGACCAACACCATCTGCTCCAAGGGCAGCGATCTGGAAATTGCCCGGCTGGGTGTGGAAATGAAGTCCGAAATCGAGAAGATTCGGGAGCAAATCCAAAATCTCGAATGACAAAAGAGAAAGAGGGGAACGCCCGTGAAGCTGCTGAACATCGGCTTTGGCAATATGGTCTCCGCCGACCGGCTCGTCGCCATTGTCAGTCCGGAGTCCGCGCCCATCAAGCGCGTTATCCAGGAGGGGCGGGACCGGGGCATGCTGATTGACGCCACCTACGGCCGCCGCACCCGCGCTGTCATCATCATGGACAGCGACCATGTGATTCTTTCCGCAATTCAGCCGGAGACCGTGGCAAACCGGCTCAACGACCGGGAGGACGGCGGCGGAGAGGAGGATGACGGATGAACCGAAGCAGGCGCAAGGGGGAATTGATTGTGCTGTCCGGCCCCTCCGGGGTGGGGAAGAGCACGGTGATTTCCGAGCTGATGGGCTCCCGGGGCAACCTGTACTTTTCCGTTTCCTTCACCACCCGCGCCCCGCGGGTGGGCGAGGCGGACGGCGTGAACTACAACTTTGTGGACCGGGCGGAATTCGAGCGGATGATCGCCGCCGGGGAGCTGCTGGAGTACGCCGAATATGTGGGCAACTACTATGGTACATCCCTGAAGCTGATCCAGGACAAAATAGAGGAGGGCATCGACGTGCTGCTGGACATTGAGGTCCAGGGCGCGGCCAAGGTCCGGGCCCGGTGCCCGGAAGCGGTGCTTATCTTCATCATTCCCCCCTCCTTTGAGGAGCTGTCCCGCCGGCTGCACAGCCGGGCCACGGACCCGGAGGATGTGATTCAGGGCCGGCTGCAAAAGGCCCATGACGAGTACCGGGAAATCGTCACCTACGACTATCTGGTGGTCAACGACACCGTTTCCAACGCTGCGGCGGAGATTGTGTCCATTCTGACGGCAGAGAGCTGCCGCGCCAAAAAGCGAATCAATATGATCGAAGGGATTTGATGACTTATGCTGCTTTACCCCGCTATGGGCGACCTGCTGAAAAACGTGAACAGCCGTTACCTGCTGGTGAATGTGGTGGCCAAACGGGCCCGTGAAATTGCCAGCGACGCGGAAGAGAATAACATTCCTCTGGATGAGAAGCCGGTCAGTATGGCTATTTGGGAAGTGGCGGACGGCAAGCTGACTGCCGGGGAGTCCCAGGAATAACCGAAAAAAGGCAAGAGGCGGACGGTTGCGGCTGCCCCTTGCCTTTTGGCGCTGCATGCGGCCTCTTGGTTCTTTTTCTTGGAAGAAAAAGAACCAAAAAGAACTTCAAGCCGCGCTTGTTCGTCAGTCACCGCAACCCTGTAGGGTCCGATGACCTCATCGGGCCGGCGGTACAGGCTTCTGTTTTGCTGGAGCCAATGCGAAAACAGAGGAACGGCCCGATGGGGTCATCGGGCCCTACTTCAAGCCGCGCTTTTTTGCCAGTCTTACAGTAGAATCAGCTTGAAGTTTCTTTTGCTTCTTTTCTTTTTAAAGAAAAGAAGGAACAACAGCCGGAGAAGGGAGGAGGTCAAGGCGTGGAGGAATGTCTGATGGCCAGCGTGGCGGTGTCCGCCGCCACCTACGCCATTGACCGGCCCTACTCCTACCGGGTCCCGGAGGGGCTGAGTCCCCGCATCCGGACCGGCCTGCGGGTCATGGTCCCCTTCGGCCGGGGCAACCGGCGGGTGGAGGGGGTGGTTCTGGCCCTCAAACGGGAGCCCCTTCAGCCCAATCGGAAGGCTGTCGCCGCCCTGCTGGATGAGGAGCCAGTCATCAGCCCGGAGGGCGTCAAGCTGGCCCTCTGGATGCGGGAGCGGTACTTCTGCACCGTCTACGACGCGGTCAAGGCCATGCTGCCCGCCGGACTCTACTTCTCCCTGAAGGACAGCTGCCGCCTGGCTGAGGGGGTGGACTGGGAACAGGCCTATGAGACCGCCGGCCAGTCCGCCCACGCCCGCCGGGTTCTGGACCTCATCCGGGCCGGCCAAAATGAAATCGGCCTGCTGCGGGACGCCTTCGGGGAATCTGACCCGGGTCCCGCCCTGAAGGCCCTGCGGGACAAGGGCGTCCTTGTGCTGGAAACCAGCGTTTCCCGTGGCGTGGGAGACAAAACCGAGCCCCTGGTGTCTCTGGCAATCGACCCGGAAGAGGCTCTGGCCCAGCTTTCCGCCACCCGGCGCAGGTCGCCCCTGCGGTACAGCGTGGCGGAGCTCCTCTCCGCCGTGGGCCGGGCCACGGTGAAGGAAATCTGTTACTTCACCGGCGCGTCCCAAAAGACGCTGAAGGATATGGAGAAAAAGGGACTCCTCACCTTCGAGGCCCAGGAGGTCTTCCGCCGCCCGGAAATGGCGGAGGTGGAGCGGGGGGCGCCCCCTGTCCTCAATGAGGAGCAGCAGGCCGCCTGTGACAGGCTGACCGGCCTGTGCGGGACCGGAAAGCCCGCCTGCGCCCTGCTGTACGGGGTCACCGGCAGCGGCAAAACCCAAGTGTACATCCAGCTCATCCGGCATGTCCTGTCTCAGGGCCGGACCGCCCTGGTGCTGGTGCCGGAAATCGCCCTGACGCCTCAGCTGCTGCGGGTCTTCGCCGCCCAGTTCGGGGACGCCATCGCGGTGCTGCACAGCTCTCTGTCCGCCGGTGAGCGGTACGACGAGTGGAAGCGGGCCCGGAACGGGTCCGCCAAGGTGGTCATCGGCACCCGGTCCGCCGTCTTCGCACCTCTGGACCGGCTGGGCCTGGTGGTGCTGGACGAGGAGCAGGAGGGGAGCTACAAATCGGAAAACGTCCCCCGGTATCACGCCAGGGACGTGGCGAAATACCGGTGCGCCCAGGCCGGGGCCCTGCTGGTGCTGGGGTCGGCCACCCCTTCGGTGGAGACCATGTACCAGGCCCGGAGCGGCGTTTACCACCTCTGCACCATGACGCGGCGCTACAATGAGCGGGCGCTGCCCCAGGTGGTCCTGGCGGACCTGAAGGCGGAGCTGCGGGAGGGAAACGCCACCACCATCAGCGCCCCTCTGCGGGCGGAGCTGGAACAGAACCTCCGTCAGGGGGAGCAGAGCATCTTATTCATCAACCGGCGGGGCACAAGCCGGATGGTGGCCTGCGCCGGGTGCGGCGCGGCGCCCGAGTGTCCCCGCTGTACGGTCAAGCTGACCTATCACAAGGCCAACGGGCGGCTCATGTGCCACTACTGCGGCCACTCGGAGGCGCTGCCGAAGCGCTGCCCCGCCTGCGGCGGGCCCCTGTCCTTCTTCGGGGCGGGAACGCAGAAGGTGCAGGAGGAGCTGCGAAGCCTGTTTCCCCGGACGGAAGTGCTCCGGATGGACACGGACACGGTGACGGCAAAGCAGGGCCACGAGAAGCTGCTCACCCGCTTTGAGCAGGAGCGGGTCCCCATTCTGGTGGGAACCCAGATGGTGGCCAAGGGGCTGGACTTTGAAAACGTGACCCTGGTGGGCGTCATCGACGCGGACCTGTCCCTCTATGTGGACGACTTCCGGGCCGGGGAGCGGACCTTTTCCCTGCTGACCCAGGTGGTGGGCCGGGCAGGGAGGGGGGCCAGGCGGGGCCGGGCGGTCATTCAGACCTGCACACCGGAAAACGATGTTATCCTCTGCGCGGCCAGACAGGATTACGGCCGGTTTTATGAGAGTGAAATTTACTCCCGGCAGCTGCGGGGCTTTCCGCCCTTCCGGGATTTGTATGTGCTCACCGCCTCCGGACTGGAGGAGGGAGCGGTCCTGCGCTGCTGCATGCGGCTGCGGGACGGGCTGGAGGTCTGGCGGAAACAGCCAGGATTTGAGACGGTGCAGATTTTGGGCCCGGCGGCGGCTGGGGTGGTCAAGGTCAATAACCGCTACCGCTACCGGCTGACGGTCTGCTGTGAGAACAAGCCCCCGGTGCGGGCCATGATCGCCCACTTGCTGCGGGCGGCCCACGAGGACAAGCACAACCGGGGTGTGTCGGTGTTCGCCGACCTGAACCCGCTGGATTGAGTTTTTTCGTTTTCTTGTAAAGGGAGGCAAATCATTATGATAAGGGAAATTGTGACCCAGGGCGACGATGTGCTGGGAAAAAAGTGCCATGCGGTAACGAAATTTGACGCCAAGCTCCACGGACTGCTGGACGATATGACGGAAACCCTCCGGGAGGCCAACGGCGTGGGCCTGGCCGCGCCCCAGGTGGGAATTCTGCGCCGGGTGGTGCTGGTCATCAATGAGGAGGACCAGGTGATTGAGCTCATCAATCCGGAAATCGTTTCCGCGGAAGGGGAGCAGGAGGGCTGGGAAGGCTGTCTGTCCATTCCCGGCATGTACGGCTGGGTCAAGCGGCCCATGCGGGTCCGGGTCCGTGCTCAGGACCGGAACGGCAACACCTTTGAGGTGGAGGACGAGGGAATGACCGGCCGCTGCTTCTGCCACGAGCTGGAGCATCTGGACGGACACCTCTTTGACGAGCACTGTGACCGGCTTTACACCGTGGAGGAACTGAACCAGCTGGAGGACCAGGCGTGATGCGGATTGTGTTTATGGGGACGCCCAGCTTTGCGGTCCCCTCCTTGGAACGGCTGATCGCGGACGGCCACGAGATCTGCGGCGTCTTCACCCAGCCGGACAAACCCCAAAACCGGGGCATGAAGCTGACCCCCAGCCCGGTGAAGAAGGCCGCTCTGGCCTGCGGGATCCCCGTCTTTCAGCCGGTTACTCTGAAAACCGGCGAGGTGCTGGAGCAGCTTCAGGCCCTGAAGCCCGACCTCATCGCGGTGGCCGCCTACGGCAAGCTTCTGCCTCAGAGTATCTTAGATCTGCCCCGTCTGGGCTGTATCAACGTTCATTCGTCCCTCCTGCCAAAGTACCGGGGGGCCGCGCCCATCCATTGGGCCATCCTGAACGGCGAGGCGGAAACCGGCGTCACCATCATGCACATGGCGGCGGGCCTGGACACTGGGGACATGATTCTGTCCCAGTCCACCCCCATCGACCCGGACGAAACCGTGGAACAGCTCCACGACCGGCTGGCCCAGATTGGCGCTGGCCTGCTCAGCCAGGCGGTGGAGCAGCTGGAGGCCGGAACGGCCCGGCGGGTTCCCCAGGACGGCAGCCTTTCCTGCTACGCGCCCATGCTCAGCCGGGAGCTGTCCCCGGTGGACTGGAGCAGGAGCGCCAGGGAGATTCACAACCAGGTCCGGGGCCTGATTCCCTGGCCGGCCGCTGCCACAGAGCTGGGCGGGGTCAAATTCAAGCTGTTTTCCGTCTCGGAGACCGGCGAGGAAACCAAATTGCCGCCGGGCACGGTGATCCGGACGGACAAAAAGGGCATTTACACGGCCTGCGGCGACGGAAAAGTCCTTCGCATCGACGAATTGCAGGCTGAGGGCGGAAAGCGCATGGGCGCCGCGGATTACCTCCGGGGCCACCCTATGACCTTTTGACTGAAGGAGCTTCCATCATGAATGGTAACAACCAGGCCCGGAGAAGGGCCGGCAGCGCACGGGAAGCGGCGCTGCTGTCCCTGGCCGCCTGCGAGACACAGGGGGCCTGGTCGGACGGCGTGCTCAAGCGGACCATCCGGGAGGCAGGGCTGGAGCCCAGGGACGCGGGGCTTGCCACCCGCATCTGCTACGGCGTTCTGCAAAACCGGCTTCTGCTGGACTTCTGGCTGGCGCAATTCTGTACGGTAAAGCTGGAGAAGCTGGAACCCAAGGTTCGGACGAGTCTCCGGATGGGCCTCTACCAAATCGCGTTTCTGGACAAAATTCCGGCCAGCGCGGCGGTCAACGAGTCGGTCAGCCTGGCCCGGAAGCACAGCAAAAATCCCCGGTCCGCCGGACTGGTCAACGGAGTGCTCCGGGCTGCGGCCCGGGCGGAGGTCCTGCCCCAGCCCAAGGGGGAGAATGAGCTGGAGCGGCTCAGCCTGGCTTACAGCCACCCCCTCTGGTTGGTTCAGGCCCTGGACCGGGCGCTGAATCACGAGGGGCTGGAGGCCCTGCTGAAGGCCCACAATGGAGAAGCGCCCACCACCGCTCAGGTGAACCCCCTCCGGGGGACGGCGGAAGCGGTGTTGGAGGAGCTGCAAGGGCAGGGAGTTCGGGCGGAGCCTCACCCCTGGCTGGAAAACTGCCTGCTGCTGAAGGGCACCGGCAGCTTGGAGCAGCTGCCTGCCTTCCGGGAGGGCCGCATCACCATTCAGGACAGCGGGGCCCGGCTGGCCGTGCTGGCCGCCGGTGTGGAACCGGGGATGGACCTGCTGGACTGCTGCGCCGCGCCCGGGGGGAAGTCCTTCGCCGCGGCGATGGACATGGAAAATCAGGGGAGAATCACCGCCTGCGATATCCACCCCCACAAGCGGAAGCTTTTGGAGGAGGGCGCGGCACGGCTGGGGATTTCCATTTTGAAGGCGGAAATCCAGGACGGAAAAGAGTTCCGCCCTGAATGGGATGGCCGGTTTCAGCGGGTCATCGCGGACGTGCCCTGCTCCGGGCTGGGCATCATCCGGAAAAAACCGGACATCCGGTACAAGGAGCCGGACCCCCTGACCCGTCTGCCGGAGATTCAGGGGGCGATTCTGGACAATGTTTCCCGGTATGTTGCCCCGCAAGGTGTTTTGCTTTACGCCACCTGCACGGTGCTGGAGCGGGAGAATGAGGGCGTGGTCCGCCGGTTCCTGGAGTGTCATCCGGAATTCCGGCTGGAGGCGTTTGAGCTGCCCGGTCCGGCAGGACGGGTGGAGGCGGGTATGATTACCCTCTGGCCCCACATTCACGGCACGGATGGATTTTTTATCGCCCGGCTGCGGCGGACAACCAGGTAGCAGAGTTAGAAGCTGTATTCACAACCATTGAACGGCATCTGAACTCGTTTTTTGCCGTCATGCCGCGCCAATTTTTCTTGGAATCCACCAAGGATTCCGGCGAAAAATTGGCTTGCCTGACAACAAAATCCTTCGTCCATCTGCCATTCCCCGGTTATGAATACAGCTTCTTAAACGTTTAAAGTTCTTTTGCTTCTTTTCTTTCAAGAAAAGAAGAGAAAAAACGTGCCAAGGAAGGGAGAAAATCAGATGACGGACCTGAAATCCATGAACCTCCCGGAGCTGGAGGCGTTTTTTCAGACATTGGGGGAGCCCAAATTCCGGGCGAAGCAGGTGTTCCGCTGGATGCACCAGGGGGCCCGCTCCTTTGCGGAGATGAGCAACCTTCCCCAAAAGCTGCGGGAAACCCTGACGGCCCAATGCCTGCTGACCGTTCCAGAGGCGGCGCGGAAGCAGGTGTCCCAGGAAGACGGCACGGCAAAATACCTGTGGCGTTTGGGGGACGGGAACTGTGTGGAAACCGTGCTGATGCGCTATAAGCACGGCAACACGGCCTGCATCTCCTCCCAGGTGGGGTGCCGCATGGGGTGCGCCTTCTGCGCCTCCACAAGAGGGGGCAAGGTGAGAGACTTGACACCGGCTGAAATGTTGGACCAGGTGCTGTTTACCCAGCTGGACGCGGGGGAGGACATCTCCAACATCGTCCTGATGGGCATCGGGGAGCCTCTGGACAACTTTGACACAGTGATGCGCTTTCTGGAGCTGGTGAACCACCCGGAGGGGCTGAATACCGGCATGCGGCACATCTCTCTTTCCACCTGCGGCCTGACAGATCAGATTGACAAACTGGCGGGCTATCATTTACAATTAACCTTATCCGTATCCCTTCACGCACCCGACGATGAGACCCGCTCCAAAATCATGCCGGTCAACCGGGGGGTGGGCGTGGAGAAGCTGTTCCAGACCTGCCGCCGGTACTTTGAGGCCACCGGGCGGCGCATCTCCTACGAGTACGCCATGATCGACGGGGTAAACGACTCCGACGCCCAGGCGGACCTGTTGGCCGCCCATTTGAAGGGGACGCCGGGCCATGTGAACCTGATTCCCCTGAACCACGTGGAGGAGAGCCCCTTGAAGCCAAGCCGCCGGGTGGCGGCGTTCCAGAAGCGGCTGGAGAGCCACGGGGTCACCGTCACGGTCCGGCGGCGGTTGGGCAGCGATATTGACGCGGCCTGCGGCCAGCTGAGGAGGAAGCATTCCTGAGCGCGGCGCGGTTCTTGAAACCCACCGCGGTACGCCAGTATAAGTTCTTTTTTGCTTCTTTTTCTTTCAGGAAAAAGGACGAACAGAGAGAAAAGATGTGAGAAAATGAAAGCATGGGGTCTAACCGATACAGGTAAGGTGCGGCAGCAGAATCAGGACGCCTACTACTTCCATGTAAACGGGGAAGAGGCGCTGATTCTGGTTTGCGACGGCATGGGCGGAGCCAAGGCGGGCAACATCGCCAGCCGCATGGCGGCGGAGACCTTCGTTTCCGTGGTGGAGCAGACGGACGGCCAGCCCGCAGAACGGCTCAACAGCGGCCTGGAGGCCGCGAACCGGGCCGTGTTCCGCACCGCCATCGAAAACAGCGACTGCTTCGGCATGGGCACCACCCTGGTGGCCGCCCTGGTCTGCGGCCGTCTGGCCCACGTGGTCAATGTGGGGGACAGCCGGGCCTATCACATCAAGGAGACGGGCATCCGGCAGGTGACCCGTGACCATTCCGTGGTGGAAGACATGGTGGCCCGGGGCGATATTACTCCGGAACAGGCCCGCCAGCACCCACGGAAAAATCTGATTACCCGCGCCCTGGGCGCGGAGCCGCAGGTGCGGGGCGACCTCTTCGAGCTGGACATGGAGCAGGGCGACGCCATCCTCCTGTGCTCCGACGGGCTGAGCAACCAACTCAGCGATCAGGAAATGCTTTACGAGGTCCTTCACGGCGGCCCCCATGAGAGCTGCTGCCGCCGCCTGGTGGACATTGTGCTCAGCCGTGGGGCCCCGGACAACACAACCGCTGTGCTTCTGAGCATGGAAACCGAGTAAAGGAGGTGGCTTATATGGATCAATTTCTGGGGAAAATGCTGGATAACCGGTATGAAATCCTGGATGTGCTGGGCACCGGCGGCATGGCCGTGGTGTACAAGGCCCGATGCCACCGGCTCAACCGGCTGGTGGCCGTCAAGATTCTGAAAAGCGAGCTGGCACAGGACGCGGAGCTCCGCCGCCGGTTCCACGACGAATCTCAGGCGGTGGCCATGCTGTCCCACCCCAATATTGTGGCAGTTTACGACGTCAGCAAGACCGACGACGTGGAATATATCGTCATGGAGCTCATCGACGGCATCACCCTCAAGCAGTATATGCAGCAGCGGGGCGGGTCCCTGCCCTGGCGGGAGGCCCTTCACTTCATCAACCAGATTGTCAAGGCCCTGGGCCACGCCCACGGCCGGGGCATCATTCACCGGGACATCAAGCCGCACAATATCATGGTCCTGCGGGACGGCAGCGTGAAGGTGGCCGACTTCGGCATCGCCCGGTTTACCGCCTCTCAGAACACCCTGACCCAGGAGGCCCTGGGATCGGTTCACTATATTTCGCCGGAGCAGGCCAGGGGCAGCCACATCGACGCCCGTTCCGACCTCTATTCCGCCGGCGTGGTGCTCTACGAAATGCTCACCGGCCGCCTGCCCTACGAGGGGGATTCCCCGGTGGCGGTGGCCATTCAGCACATCAATTCCATCCCCCTGTCGCCCAGGGAGCTGAATCCGGACATTCCAGACGCCCTGGAGCTGATTACCATGAAGGCCATGGCCTCCGACCCGGCCAAGCGGTATCACAGTGCGGACGCCATGCTGTCCGACCTGGAGGAGTTCCGCAAAAATCCCAACATCAACTTCGACTACACCATGGAAAACCTCTTCGCGGGCAAGGGGGTTGACGAGCCCACTCAAGTGCTCTCCGGGGTCCGGACCATGCCGGAACGCCGGCCGGAGCGGTCCCGGCGGGAGGAGGAGGACGAGGATGACGGCGAGCCACGGGGCGGCAAGGCCATTTATATCGCGGCCATCGCCGCAGTGCTGATTCTGGTCTGCGGCGTGGGCTACTTCCTGTATGCCAACTTCCTCAAGGACTGGAACGGGCCTGGCCCTACGTACCTTGTGCCCAATGTGGTGGGCGTGGACTGGAACGCCCTGCAAAGCGACGCCCAGTATCAGGAGTATTGGGAGGACTTCCAGTTTGTCCTGGGGGAACAGGTCCCGGACGACAGTGAACCAGGCCGGATTCTTGAGCAGGACCCCAGACAGGGGGACACCGTGACCCGCCAGGGCACGGTAGTGACTGTCACCGTCAGCACAGGGCCGGGCAGCGGCCAGATGCTGGACGTGACCGGGAAGCCCTTGCTTGAAGCGCGGGTGCAGCTGGAGCCGCTGATTGAGGAACTGAATCTGAAAGTGACCACCCGATCGGAGGCATCCGAAACGGTGGAAAAGGACCACGTTATCCGCACTGACCCGGTGGCGGGCTTTGACCTGCAAAAGAATGACACGGTCATTTTGTATATCAGCACGGGAGCCGAGCCAAAGCAGGTCAACGTGCCCGACTTCACCACCATGAGCCGGGAGGATGTGGACGCCTGGCTTCTGACGGTGAATCTGAAGGTGAAATACGTGGAGAATGTGCCCAGCGACAGGCCCGCCGGGTCCATCATCTATCAGAGCGTGGCGAAGGACACCATGGTGGACGAGGGAACCACGATTATCCTCCACCTCAGCGCCGGTCCGGCGGAGACGCCGGAAATCACGCTGCCCCCGGAGACGGACCCGCCTGCCAGCGTCCCGCCGGAGGCGACGGACGCCCCGCCGTCCAGCGAGCCGGTGGTCAAATATGTGACGCTGCCGGTGCTGCTGCCGCCGGGGCAGGAGGGAGACAGCCCCTCGGTCAATGTGCGGGTGACCCTGGACGGGGAGGAAGTGGAGAACGCGGACTATCTCCGCAGCCTGGGCACCATTCAGGTTGAGATTGGCGGAATCGGCCGTCAGGAGGCCGTCATCTACGTGGACGGCAAGGAGTACAGCCGCACGCCGGTCAACTTCGAGACGGAAGGCGTCAGCCGTGAGTGAGGGCGTCATTTTGAAAGCCCTCAGCGGCTTCTACTATGTGTATGACGGGGCGGACCTGACCCAATGCCGGGCCAGGGGAAAATTCCGTCACGCGAAAGTCACCCCCCTGGTGGGGGACCGGGTGGAGTTCACCCCCCTGGAGGGGGGAGACGGCGTTCTGGACGCCGTTCTGCCCAGAAGAAACGAGTTTCAGCGCCCCGCGGTGGCCAACATTGACCAGATGGTGGTCATCGCCTCCGGCGCCACGCCGGTGACGGACCCGTTTCTCATTGACCGGGTGGTGTCCCTGGCGGAGTTCCGGGGGGTGGAACCCATCATCTGCATCAACAAATGCGATTTGGACCCGGGCCGGGAGCTTTATGACATTTACGCCGCCGCCGGGTTTCAAACCCTCCGGGCCAGCGCGGAGACCGGCGAGGGCATCGACGCCCTGGCGGGGCTGATTGCGGGAAAAATATCCGCCTTTACGGGAAATTCCGGCGTGGGGAAGTCCAGCATTTTGAACGCCCTTCAGCCTGGGTTCAGCATCCAGGTGGGGGAGGTCAGCGAGAAGCTGGGCCGGGGCCGGCACACCACCCGTCATGTGGAGCTGTTCCGGCTGGACAGCGGGGCCATTGTGGCGGATACGCCGGGCTTTGCCTCCTTTGATCTGGACCGGCTGGAGACCCTGCGGAAGGAAGAGCTGGCCGGTACGTTCCGGGAGTTCCGGCCCTATGTGGAGGCGTGCCGGTTTACCGGCTGCGCCCATGTGAAGGAGAAGGGCTGCGGGGTGATCGCGGCCCGGAAGGCGGGGCAGATCAGCCCCAGCCGCCACGCCAGCTATGTGCGGCTCTATGAACAGGCGAAGGAGATCAAGGAATGGGAGCGGAAGTGACCCGGGCGATTGTGATAGGGGCCGCGCCCTGTCCGGACTGGCGTTTTTTGGATGCCTACCGGGACCGGCCCGTTCTGACCATCTGCGCGGACGGCGGGCGGGTCAACGCCCAAAGGGCGGGCCTGAAGCCGGACTGGTATGTGGGGGACAGCGACTCCGGCGGAAGTCCGGAGGGGCTGCCCAGCGTGACGCTGCCTCCGGAAAAGGATGTAACGGACCTGGAAATGGCGGTGGATCTGGCGTTCCGCCAGGGGTGTACGGATTTGATTCTGTGCGGCTGCACCGGTGGACGGCTGGATCATTTTCTGGGCGGGGTTCATCTGTTGGAGCAGATGGACCGCCGGGGCGGCACGGGATGCCTGGCAGACCCGGAGAATGAAATCCGTTTTGTGGGGCCGGGTGTCCACCGGCTGGCTCGGGATGACCGGTTCCGGTATGTGTCGCTGCTGCCCCTGGACGAGGCTTTGCGGGGTGTCACCCTGGAGGGGGCAAAGTATCCCCTGCGGGACGCGGAGGTGCTCCGCTGGACCACTCTGGGCATCAGCAACGAATGCGCGGCGGAGGTCTTTACGCTGACGCTGCGGGAGGGACGGGGGCTGCTGATACGGAGTGGAACCAATGGGCAGGGCGGCGCGTAAACTGGAGCAGGGTCCTGGGACTGGACCACTTCAACAGGGAGGCGCCGCTATGAAGATTGTCATTTTACATTCCCCCAAATTCCTGTCCGGATTTTTGCGTACACTGTTTCATATCCACTGAGCGTGGGTTTCTCTCCTTTTCTTGAAAGAAAAGGAGCAAAAGAACTTCAAACTGATTCTACCGCGGGCCAGCGGTAGGACACAGCTTGAAGTTCTTTTTGCTTCTTTTGCGCGTGGGTTTCTCTCCTTTTCTTGAAAGAAAAGGAGCAAAAGAACTTTAAACTGATTCTACCGGAAATGGGTGGTAGGACACAGCTTGAAGTTCTTTTTGCTTCTTTTTCTTTCAAGAAAAAGAAGGCATATCCGAGCCCTGGCGCTCATATTCTGTGACAGAATGAACGCAAGGAGAGGAACGCCAATGGAACTGGAACTGAATCGAACGGAGCAGACCTATTTTGAACAGGTGCTCGATACCACCATTTACCGGGAGGAGACGCTGGAGATGATTGTCCCCGACGCCTGCCCGGATATCCTTCGGATTCTGGACACGGAGGGCTGGCCCTGCCTGCCCCAGCGGGAGGCGGTGGAGGGCGCGGTCCGGCTCACCGGCTGCGTGCGGACTGTGGTGCTCTACCAGCCGGACGGAGCGGGCGGGCTGTGGAAGATGGAGGCGGAGATTCCGGTCCAATGCACTGCGGAACAGGCCGGTGTCACGCCGGTGTGCCAGGTCTTTGCCGTCCCCCGGGTGACTGGAGCGGAAACCCGGCTCATCAACCCGCGCAAGGTGCTCATCCGGGTCAATCTGGCCATCGCGGTCCAGGCCTATGCCCCCCGCGGTATCGCGCCCTGTTCCGGTGCGGCGGAGGGAGAGGGCTGGGGCGTCCAGCAGCGGACCGAGGTCCGCTCCGGCAGCTTCGTGGCCTGCGTCCGCAATCGGGACTTCACCTTTTCCGATGAGCTGACCATTCCCGGCAGCAAGTCCCCGGTGGCTGAACTGCTGAAATGCCGGGGAGAGGTCTACTGCGGGGAGTCGAAAATCATCGGAAACAAGCTGATTTTCAAGGGGGGAGTTACCCTGCTGCTGTTGTGCCGGGGCATGGACGCGGCGGTGTATCAGACCAGCTATGAGCTGCCCTTTTCTCAGATTATGGAGGTCTCCGGCGCGGGCGAGGAGGCGGAATGCCGCCTGGACGTGGGGCTGACCGGCTGGCGGCTGGAGTTGGACCCGGAGGAGGGACGGCAAATCAGCGTGGAGCTGTCCCTGCTGGCCCAGGCGGTGGTCCGGGAGGAACGGACGGTAGAGCTGCTGACGGACGCCTACAGCACCATGTATCCCATGACGGCGGAGCTGGAGCAGTATCCGCTGGTGTCTCTGGTGGAGAACGGCTGCCGCCGGCAGACGGTCCGGGAGATTCTGGAGACCGGGGTGATGGCCCGCTCGGTGTATGACCTGTGGGTCAGCGTGGGGGAGATTGGGATGGAACGGGAGGCGGAGCGCTGCACCCTGACCGCCCAGACAAGGGTGACTATTCTCTACGAAGCGGAGGAGAGCGAGTATTTGTCCGTGACCCGTCAGATTCCCGTGACCTGTCAGCTGGAGCTGCCGGAGGGCTGTCAGGTGTCCTGCCTGTGCACGCCCAGCGACCTCCAGGCCACAGCCACGGCGGGTGGGATTGAAACCCGGTACGTCCTGGATTTTCAGGTGGAGGTGCTGCGTTCCGGCCAGGCCAGCGGCATTTCCGCGCTTCGGTTGGACGAGGAGACCGCGCGGGACAGCAGCGGCCAGCCGTCGATTGTGCTCCGGCAGATGACGGGGGAGGAGGAGCTTTGGGACATTGCCAAGGCCTACTCCACCACCATGCAGGAGATTATGCAGGCCAACGAGCTGGAGGGGGAGCAGGTGAGCGTAGGCCAGCTGCTGCTGATTCCAAGAAAACGGTAAATGAAACGGCGTCCGTCCAGCTTGGCTGGACAGACGCCGTTCAGCTTGTCGAAAAAGAGGAAATTAAAAATAGGATGACAAAACTGTGAGGGCTTTGAGTGGGGGGATAGTGTGAAAGGGGGGCGAAGCCCCGCTTTCGCGTGCAGTCACCCGCCCGCAGGCGACTGATTTCGTCAGAATGACGAAATCAGCTTCAGGCTGTCGAGAAACTCGACAGCCTGAACGGCGTCCGTCCAGCTTGGCTGGACAGACGCCGTTTCCGCTTGTTGAAAAAGCAGGAATTTAAGGAGCCGCCGGTTAGGCCTTGTTTGAAACATATCGACATGCCCAAGCAAAGGGGGGCGCTGCCCCCGCTTCCGCGTGCAGCCACCTGCCCGCAGGCGGCTGATTCCATCAGAATGACCTCAGGCTGTCGAGTTTCCCGACAGCCTGAAACGGCTGAAGTACCCGGTGCTTTCAGGGCCGGACACGAAGGAGGCTGGCAGTCTGCGGCGCAGCTCATAGGCGGCCTGCGTTTTCCCGGCGCCGAAAGCGCCGTTCATCCTGATCATTTGGCGGGGCGTTCTGTCTCGTTCCATCCCTTGCACACGTCCACCCAGGCGGTAAAGCCGGAGTATTGCTCCAGCTCCCCGATGGTCAGCTCAATCGCGCTGTTGCTGCTGCCGCAGGCGGGGAAAACCGTCTGAAAGCGCTTGAGGGAGCCGTCCAGGTAGACGGTCACGCCCTCGTTGATTCCGAAGGGACACACGCCGCCCACCGCGTGGCCGACCAGGGCTTCCACCTCGTTGGGGGTGAGCATTTTCGCCTTGGTTCCAAATTGGGCCTTATATTTGGAATTGTCGATTTTCGCGTCCCCAGCCGCAACGACCAGAACGGCGCGGCCGTCCGCCAGAAAGGAAAGAGTTTTCGCGATCCGGCAGGGCTCACAGTTCAGAGCCCTGGCCGCCAGCTCCACCGTGGCGCTGGAAACGTCAAATTCCTGAATCCGGTCCGCCATGCCAAACGGACCGAAGAATGTTTTCACCTTTTCGATTGCCATATGATTCTGCCTCCGTTTTTATGATGGTTCTACAGCCCGCCCGCACCAAGGAATCCACCAAGGATTCCGGCGAAAAATGGTCTTGTCTGGCAGCGAAATCCTGTGCTCTGCCGCCATCCCCCGATTGTGAATACCGCTTCTTAAACAGCAAAAACAAGAAGCTTGAAGTTCTTTTTGGTTCTTTTTCGTTCAAGAAAAAGAACATCAATCCCCAGAATACCGGGACAGGAACTGCCGGGTGCGTTCCGCCTTGGGGTTGTCGATGACCTCGTGGGGGTCGCCCCGCTCCACAATCACGCCGCTGTCCATAAAAATTACCTGGTCCGCCACATCCCGCGCGAAGGCCATTTCGTGGGTTACAATCACCATGGTGGCCTTCTGATCCGCCAAATTCCGGATGACTCGCAGCACCTCGCCCGTCAGCTCCGGGTCCAGGGCCGAAGTTGGCTCGTCAAAGCAGAGAATATCCGGATTCAGCGCCAAAGCCCTGGCAATCGCCACCCGCTGCTGCTGTCCGCCGGACAGCTGATGGGGGTAGTGGCTCGCCCGGTCGCTCAGGCCCATCCGGCTCAGGAGCTCCAGCGCCTGTTCTTCCATCTCCTTGTGAATCCGCCGCCGGTCTGATTTGTAGTTGGGCTCTTCTTTGGCTAACAGCTCCTTGGCCAGCATCACATTTTGCAGGGCAGTGTACTGGGGGAACAGGTTGAAGGACTGAAACACCAGGCCGAAATGAAGCCGCTTCCAGCGGATTTCTCCCTCCCGCTGGGTGGCCGGGTCTTCCGCGTCAAACAGAGTCTGGCCGTTGACCTGGATGATGCCCTTGTCCGGCTGTTCCAGGAAGTTCAGGCACCGAAGGAGGGTGGTCTTGCCCGAGCCCGAGGAGCCGATGATGGCCAGCGCCTGGCCCTGCTCCAGGGTGAAGCTGATATCCTCCAGAACACGGGTGGCGCCGAAATGCTTTTCAATGTGCTTGACCTCTAAAACTGGCATGTGCCCGCCTCCCTTACTTGAAATAGTCCAAACGCCGCTCCAGCCAGCCAAACAGGAGGGTGAGCAGACCGTTGAACAGCAAAAAGTATACGCCGGTGAAAAACAGCGGCCAGATGAGGCCGGAATAGCCGTGGGACCCCTTTAAAAATGCGTAGCCCGCCCAAATGAGCTCCTGCATGGAGATAATGCGGGCGATGGAGGTGTCCTTAACCAGGGTGATGACCTCGTTTGACATGGGCGGCACAATCCGCTTGATCATCTGGAGCAGCGTGACCTTGAAAAAAATTTGGGTCTTCGTCATGCCCAGCACCAGGCCCGCCTCCTGCTGGCCCACCGGCACGCCCTGGATGCCGCCCCGGTAGATTTCCGAGAAGTAGCAGGCGTAGTTGATGATGAAGGCAATGGCGGAGGCAAGGAACCGGCCCGCTTCGCCGCTGCCCCAGGGGCTGCTGCTCAGGACGCGGCCGGGGATGTAGTAGATGATGATGAGCTGAAGCATCAGCGGCGTGCCTCGGATGACCCAGACCACCGTTTTTGTCAGCCAGCGCAGGGGGGTAAACCGGCTCATGGAGCCGAAGGAGATGACCAGGCCCAAAGGAATGGCGCCCAGCAGCGTGACAGCAAACAGGCGCAGCGTCTGAAGGAACCCTTCGTTCAGCGCGCCGAGTACAGTGAGTATCATGTCCGCGACCACCTTCTCTTCCGTTGATTTTTTCCTCTTCTTTTTCTTGAAAGAAAAAGAAGCAAAAAGAACTTTAAGCTGCGCGTTTTCGCAATATGTTCGATAGAACCAGTGAAAGCTTTGCGAAACCAGCCAAACGCAGAGAGCATGTGCCCTCTGCGTTTGTATGTATTCTGATTTACTGAGCGACCAGCGCCTCCGCGATGTTGTATTTCTCCGCAATCTGCTGCATGAGGTTAGTTTCATAGGAGCTCTTGAAGAAATCATTCAGCGCCGCCGCCATGTCCGAGCCCTTCCGGAAGCCAACGCCGTACTGCTCCGTGTTCAGGCTGGCCGTATAGGTGAGGTCCGCGTAGCTGGTGCCCTCGCCGGTCATGGCCTTGGCCATCAGGAAGTCGATGATCGCCGCGTCTGCCGTGCCCGAGCTCACCTCCAGCAGGGCCGTGGCCTGGTCCGTCACTTCCGTAAAGCTGAAGCCGTGGGCCTCCGCCTGCTCCTTGGCCGCAGAGCCGCCCTCTACCGCAAAGGCCAAATCTGCCACGCTCTCCGCCGTCGGATAGTCCGCCGCCTTGTCCGCCCGGACAATCACCACCTGAGCGTTGTCAAAGTAGGGGTTGGAGCACTCCATGGCGGCCTTGACCTCGTTGTTGAGCGTCATGCCGTTCCAAACTACGTCGATGGTCCTGCCCTCCAGCTCGAATACCTTATTGTCCCACTCAATGATCTGAAATTCCACCTCCACGCCGATGCTCCCGGCAAAGGCGGCCGCCATGTCCGCGTCAAAGCCAATCCAATTGCCCTCCGCGTCCTGGTAGTCCATGGGCTCAAACTCGGTGATGCCCACCACCAGAACCCCTTTGTTCTGGACATAGGCCAAATCGCTGTCCGCGGGCTGCATCACCGCCGGACTGGCAGGACTTGCGGGCTCCGTGGCCGGGGGCTGAGTGCTGGCATTGCCGCCGCCTCCGCAGGCGGCCAGAGCGCCGCACATGGCCAGCGCCAGAGCGCCGGATAAAAATTTCTTCCAGATGGTTCTTCTTTTCATTGCGTTGATTTCCTCCTGACACGCGGACGAGAGAAGGCCGCGTTTAATGTGGTATCATATTAGCACGCTAAAGAATTTCTGTAAAGTCCTTTGAAGCACTTTCGGCGTTTTTCACAATGGAGCAGGCGGGAAGGAAGGGAATCCGATGCGGATACAGCAGGTCCCAAACCAGGGGCCTCCCGGTCTTCCGGCGGGCCTCAAAGAGCGTCCAAATGTGAGAGAAAAGGAAACTCCCTGCATTTTCACTGAGATTTTTCACGCAAAATGGGGCTTATCTGTTAGTTTATGAAATCTTGAAATTTTTACTTGCAATAAAAAGGAAAAACGCATATAATAAACACAACAAACGGCAATGGGGCCTCTCCGTACGGATATGGAACCGCTTTTTTCCGCGGTTCAAGTCCGGCTGACGCCGCACAGGACGTTCTGTTTCCTGGATTCACATTTAGAAATTGAAAGGATTGATTTGAATGGCAATCAAAAACGCATACCTGAACGGCATCTATGAGGGCCTGGCCGCCCGCAACGCCCACGAAAAGGAGTATTTGCAGGCAGTTTACGAGGTTCTGGAGTCCCTGGAGTCCGTCGTTGAACAGCGCCCCGACCTGGTGGAGGCTGGCATCATCGACCGGATTGTGGAGCCCGAGCGGGTGATTGTGTTCCGGGTGTCCTGGGTGGACGACCAGGGCAAGGTTCAGGTCAACCGGGGCTACCGGGTGCAGTTCAACTCCGCCATTGGCCCCTACAAGGGCGGCCTGCGGTTCCATCCCTCCGTCAACCTTTCCGTCATCAAGTTCCTGGGCTTTGAGCAGATTTTCAAGAACAGCCTGACCGGCCTGCCCATGGGCGGCGGCAAGGGCGGCTCAGACTTCGACCCCAAGGGCAAGAGCGACGGCGAGATCATGCGCTTCTGCCAGTCCTTCATGACGGAGCTGTCCAAGCACATCGGCGCGGACACCGACGTGCCCGCGGGCGACATCGGTGTGGGGGCCCGGGAGATTGGCTTCCTCTTCGGCCAGTACAAGCGGCTGCGTAACGAGTTTACCGGCGTGCTCACCGGCAAGGGCCTCACCTACGGCGGCTCCCTGGCCCGGACCGAGGCCACCGGCTACGGCGCGTGCTACTTTATGAATGAGATGCTCAAGGCCGCGGGGGACTCCTTCGAGGGCAAGCGGGCGGTGATCTCCGGCTCTGGCAACGTGGCGATTTACGCCAACCAGAAGGCCACCCAGCTGGGCGCGAAGGTGATTGCCATGTCCGATTCCAACGGGTACATTGTGGACGAGAACGGCATTGACTTCAAGGTGATTCAGGAGATCAAGGAGGTCAAGCGGGCCCGTATCAAGACCTACCTCGACTATGTGCCCACCGCCAAGTATGTGGAAGGGTGCCGGGGCATCTGGACCGTGCCCTGTGAGCTGGCTTTGCCCTGCGCCACCCAGAACGAGCTGGACGGGGAGAGCGCCAAGACCCTGATTGCCAACGGCGTGAAGGCAGTGGCCGAGGGCGCGAATATGCCCAGCACCCCCGAGGCCGTGGCCGCGTTCCAGAGCGCGGGTGTCCTGTTTGGCCCTGCCAAGGCGGCCAACGCCGGCGGTGTGGCCACCTCCGGGCTGGAGATGAGCCAGAACAGCCAGCGGCTGGCCTGGACCTTCGACGAGGTGGACCAGAAGCTGCACACCATCATGCAGAACATTTACGCCGCCGCCGCTTCCGCTGCCAAGGAGTACGGCATGGAAGGCAACCTGGTGGCCGGCGCGAACATTGCCGGATTCCTGAAGGTGGCTGACGCCATGAAGTGGCAGGGTGTCGCGTACTAAGAACATGAGTCAAAGCCCCCCGTGCGGTTTGTCCTGCCCCTGACAGGAGTATCTACAATTTTGGAAGCCCCCGGCAGGAATCACGCTGAGATTTCCTGCCGGGGGCTTTTTTCGGCCACTTCGTGCGTTTCTCATGCACCACGATCTTCTGCATGTATCTCAATTTTGGAATCGGCCTTAGAGCCTGTTTAAAATCTCCCGGCACACCGTCTGAATCAGTCTTTTTCCGTCCAGCTGCGTCAAAAATGCTCGGAATACATCCAGTATTCCTGCGCTTTTTTCCTTGCCG
>JAAWCD010000128.1 GCA_022793095.1 Oscillospiraceae bacterium
CCTTCACCATTTTGGCATGGATCTATATAGAAGCACATCGGATTTTATTTTGCCAACAGTGCCGAAAACCCTTGATACTATTGGATTTCAGCGGCTTATAGGAGGATACATGGAAATATGAAATCAAGCAAATCACCAACGTATCCTAATTTCATTCCGCTGAAAGTTGCCGCGTGCTATATGGGGATATCACCCCGTCAGCTCTCCTGGCTGGTGGCAGAAGGAAGACAGCCCTTCGCATCTATTGGGGCCAACATCGGAACCCGCCAGCGGTATGTCCGCATCTACACAGAACGGCTTATTGCCTATCTGAACGGCTGCGATTTGGAGGACTAAACAGAAACCTTTTAGGAAAAGGGGGTGGTGGTCTTGCAGGAACACAGGCCCCTACCGAATTGAACGGCAGGTTGACAGCTTTGTAAAGTTGCCGGCCTGCCACTCATTTTACTTGGAGGATACAAATGAAATTACATGATAATCAATTAAAACTGGTTCAACATTTAGCACGGTTCAATCTGCTGGATTATCCCAGTTGTTTGGAACTGCTGGATACCGCAGGAACAGGGGACCGAATCGCGTTGTCCTATGCGTTTCGCCCCCTCACGAAAAACGGATATCTCTCCAAGCGAAAGGACGGCAGCGTAGCGATCCAGGCAAAAGGCCAGGCACTGTTTCCGGAAATGAAACCCTTGATTTCTGTAGGCGGCAATTCATCGGAGGGAAAACGAATCATGGATGTCTCCCGCATGGCCGCGCTGATGGAGCGCAGCGGCGTTCCCTGCTCTGGCAGTCTGACAGGTTCCCAACGGCCCTATTTCATCCCGTCTGCCTGCTGGCGGAAAATCGCACCCGGTATCCTTTCGACCACCCGGTTCGTTGGGATGCTGATAGGAGGCGAGGAGCGCTTGGCCGTCTATGACATTGGGAACGGCCATATGGAATGGCAGGTGCGGGCAGAAGGTTCCCTGTTTTACACCAAGTATGGCAGTTATGAGACGAAAGCCACCGGGATGATTTTCGTCTGCCAGACGGACAGGCGGAATGACATTGCGAGAAACATTATCCGCCAGACCATGTGGAGCAGACGGCAACTATTATCTGACGGCTGTGTGGAACGCAACCGGCCCACGCGGTGGTCACGCTCCCCAATTAAACTGCGGGCACAATACGAGCATGTGTATTTAACTACGCCGCAGGATCTCAACTCAGATTTACAGTACATTCTGTCCGTAAAAAAACAGATATGCCGGCAGCGTGCAAGTGCTAATGAACTGCATGACCCGGCCCAGAGTGATTATGAGAAATGGCCCTATCGTTTCTTTGCCAATCCGGCTACCGACTTGCTGAAATATGTCTACTTCTTTTCTGCGGTAAAAGGTCTGTTACAGCTTTTAGCGGCAGATATTCCCGCGCCGCCGCAGGTACGCTATGCGATTTGCTTTCGCCCACAGGATATGCCTATCCTGCAAATGTATCCAGACGTTTTAGATTTGAAGGGGTTAAAATTATATGAATATCGACCTAAATAAGACACTAAAGAGGATTGAACGGTACTTGTCATCTGATGGCGGTATCAGCCTGTCAGAGCTGAAACACGCCTGCCAGCATACACTCCATCTCTACAGTCAGCTTGTCTCCGCCATCTATGATGCAGAAACGTTTGGAGGGGCTACATATCAGAAAAGCTTTGCGCAGGAGCAGAGTGCCGGAATGAACAGCGGAGACTGTGTAATGCTGACCATTAAAGAACCGCTGCCATCCGTGAAGAAACTGACCGAGGCAATCGAAGAGCACTGGAAAGCGATGGTCCACTCAGCCATTAGCGAGGCCGCTCATCAAGGGCCACTTCCACATTTTGAGAAAGCAATGGTAGAAATTGAAATCACCGCACCCAGAGGGAGCGACAACGCCCGGCTATGGGATACCTCGAATCGGGCCATCAACGTTATCATCAATAATCTGAAAGGTATCTTTTTTGAGGACGACAACATGGAGCATATGGCCTTTTCTGTGGTTGGAAGGTGGGGAGAAAAAGGTGTCACGATCATCCGTATTTCGGAGTTAAGCAAATCAAGACAAACTGGAGGCATCAGATTTTAAACGTTTGGAGCACAAAACCATGAACTTTTGAAAGTGCCATAGCGGCGGAGGTACGGTAAGCGACATACAGCCGCTTTGGACCACAGTATGCCATAGTGTGTGCTGAAATGGTAAACCGATTTGCCACGGATAAAGAGGTTTGCAGAGGGGTTCTGTGGGGAGTCTCTGTCTGGGCAGAAACGACGAACAGAACCGGCAGGAATGGGCGGAAGGGGTATTTGCGTCAACAGTGACGCAAATACCCCTTCCGCCCACCCATGTTTTGTTTTGAAACGAGCTTGGTGCTGCGCTTATTTTTTTAAAAATGCTTATCGGCTTAACTCAGCAGAACACAACCGATAGAGGAAGATCCGTTTCGATCGCAACCGCAGACACGATGTCGAGTAGCTTTTTCCCGATTCGCTCGCGTCGCTAATCTACATCTTGTGCCTTGCTGAGTTAAGCCGATAAGCACATTTTTAAAAAAGGTGGTGCGTTTCAGCGATTAGTTTTAGCAATCAAAATTAGCCTTGAAGAAAATGATTGTATACAATATCTGAGTGAAAACTACCCCATTGCCATGATTTATTCGCATTCCCCCGCCTCCGATGGGGTGAAACCAATATTTTACATATCAATACAAGGGGTCGCCAAAGCCCTTGCGGGCGGGGTAGAGCGGGATGTTCTCAAATTCGGTGCAGCCGGGGGAGTAGGTGTGCTCCTCATCCAGGTGCTCATAGGGCTCCGGGGCCGGGACCGTATCCTGGACGGTCTGGATCACACTGATATCGTTGTGGGCCTGACGCAGGTCGGAGATCCCGCTGGCGGGCGGGCCGCTGCAATCGCCGATGCGGAGTTTCCCATCCATGTACTTGCGGAAACGGTCCTGTGCCCAGTTGGACTCATCGTAGCTGTCGCCGATATCGGGGCACACCTGCTCGTGGAACCACCACCAACGACCGTTGCGGTAGACAAATTCCGAGCCGTAGCGTTCCCACAGCCAGCCGCCGGAGCGCCCGCCCTTGGGTCCGTGCATACTCAGCATAGTGCCGGGCGTCAGGTAAAAGCTGCGCGCTGATTTCCCGTCGTCCGCGACCTCGATGACGGAGGAGGCCAGCACATGACAAGACTGCATATTGGTGCCCTTGGGGTTATGCCCATAGAGGTCGAACATGTCATACATGTCGCCCATTTTCATGGGTCGGTCGTGGTGGCGCTTGGAGGCGTTTTCAAAGGGCATACCGCCGTCCTCGTTTTCCGCACCCTCCGGCATGGTCATTCCGTGCGGCTCGTACTCCGGCGGCGCAAAGGGGTTGGCGCGTAATGGCTCGTCAAAATGAGCTGGAACAAGCTCCCGGTACCCCATCATGCGCCCGAAAGTATGGCCAAAGGTCGAATTGTCCGAGCGCAGCCAGAAGGTGCCGTATTCCTCGCGCCCGCGGTCCATCCCGTGGAGGTAGGCGTGGCGCGCCTTCAGCTCCTCTACCTTTTGGCAGGCGACGACTGCCGCCACACGCTCATGTAAGGTCTTGTCCTTACGCATTTTATTTTCCTCCTTATACCGATTGCCTGTGACGTGGTTTTCTGGATCTTCCCGTATTCCCCTCCCACAGGGCGGAGAAATACAGGTTTCCTTTCTAATGGAAGATTCACATTACAGCATCTCAAGTCGCTCGTAGAATTTTCTGCCCACCTTACCGTTGGGGCCGTATCCCTCGTCCTCGTCATAGGTTTTGAAGGGCCGTGGCATATCGTAGAAGAGATACTCCCAGCCGAACTGATTGTCGTACACCTCTTTTTTTACGGTCGGGTCGCCATAAAAACGGGAGGCGGGGTCATATCCCTTTAGAACGGTGTCAACATCGTTGTAATTTGTACCGCTCTCAATGGAGAAATCGTGCTCCTGCACCACGTGCCAGATCTTCCAGCCATCCGCCTCCCGTACGAGCTCTACCAGCAAAAGGCCGATCTCAAAGTAACACTTGGCGGTCCCGTCGGGTGAGCCATGCCCGGTCATACCCAGGTCATAGCCCAGGTAGCGGGCATACCGGTCATCCACGGAGATGAACAGCAGCGGCGTGGTGCAGGAGTGGGTGCGCGTCATCCCCATGCCCAGGCCAGCGTCTGCATATTTCTCGGGACAGGCGGCACGGAAGGCGTCCAGCGTCTTGCGCTCTATCGCCTCATACTCGTCTACCAGATGCCGGCGTACCTCCTCGATCCCGACAAAAAAGCCGATATTGGTGGCAAAAGAGGCGTCGGCGGTATGGACGGGTTCCTTTACCCACAGCTCATTCAGCGCCCGGACCGTGTCGCCGTTGCCCCAGTACAGGACAAACCGGCCGATCAGGTCTTGGATTGTCTCCTTGTCCCAGGCGTGGAGGATCATCTCCTCGTCGGTAAATTCCCGCTTGTATTCCTTGAATTTTTCCATGGCGATTCTCCTTATGCAAATCTCCTGATTCGTTTTTTTGTTCCTCCAGTGGATACTATCCTTGTGATTCCCACCCCCTGCGGGGGCGGGAACACGAGAAAGAATTGGAACATACAAATATCCCATTCCGGCGTTTTCCTCGTCTCCGGCGGGAAACGTCGGTCGGTCCGAGATCTCTCAAACGGCATAGCTGAAGGTTTCGGCGAAGGCACCGTAGGGCACCGGGCATTGGGGAGAGGTGCTCTTCGGGCGGTCGGGATAGAATGGCGTAAACCCCCGGTCCTTTACATTGGGCTCCGGGAGCCGGAAGGATTCGATCTCCTCAAAGCCAGGGACAGGCTCAAAGACCTTCTCCTCCTCGGTGAACCCTACGCCGCACTGGTGGTCGACGTTGAACAGCATCTGCATATGCCAAACCTTCCATGCGCCGTCCTCCAGGATGAAGTCCACGGCGGCCCAGCCAAACAGCCAGTAGGCCACCGGCCCGCCGGCGGTTAACTTACAGTAGGAGCCGCGGATGTTCCAGATGCCCTTGGCGGTCTTTTCGTCGTCCGCGATTTCGATGACCTGGGACTCAAAGGGGAGGTAGGTGATCATGCCGACGCCGTATACCTCCTCCGGCGTTTTGCCGCCCAGGGTCTGGGGGAACTTGGCCTGAATGAGCTTGGAGGACAGGGCGATCTCCTCGCCCAGGGCGGCGTAGTACCCCTTCACCGCATCCGCGCCGCGGTAGCCGCCGCGGTTGAGGAGGAGGCTGACATCCTCCCGGCGGCTCCAGTATCGCCAGTATACCTCGGCCTCCTGCTTGACGGAGTAGTCATGGGATATGCGGCCCATGATATTGCGGAGCTCACGGCGCCATTCCAGCCGTGAAAGCAGTTGTTCCGGTGTGAATTGTTTCATAAGAACCTCCTGTGATTTATTGGTGTTTCCCCCTCCAACGGCGGGGGAAACACCTGGAAATAGCGGGGTGTGCCCGACAAAAGGCAATCTAATCAGCGGTTCCCTGAACGTTCCGTCTGCGCTCCCCGGTCCGTGGACAGCACCGCGTTTATCAGAAACACGGCCAGCAGCAACACGAGAAACCAGGGGGAGGCAAGGACCGTCAGGTCCTGCGCGTGGGCGCCGATCACCCGGATGCGCCCGGAGTTTGGCGCCTCGACCGTCCCCTGCCGGGTGATATGGCCGCGGATCAGCGTGAGCAGGGAGCCTTCGGTCGGATTTCCGGGCAGCTCCCCCTTGAGCGACGCCGGGAGGGCCGCAGTGATGGAGACGGACTGTCCGAGCTCCAGCGGCTGTCCGTCCACGGCAATGGAGACCACCCGTTCCCCCACGGCTGCCGTGGCGTCGGCGGTTATGGTGAACCCGGAAATCTGGAGAAATCCGCTGTAAGCCGAGGCGTCTCCGTCTAGGGTCTCCCGCTCCGACAGCCGCCAGAAGGACACGCTGTCCTCCATAAGGGCCTTGAGCTGCGGGGCTGTCAGGGTGCAGACATATACGGCCTCGTCCGCCCACAGCAGCTGGGCCAGCTCGGCCTCTGTAACACAGCCGCCCGCCAGGGTGTTTTTCAATACGCCCGAGGGGATGAGCGCGATCTGTGCCCCCGTGCCCTCCCGGACCGCGTCGGCCACATAGTCGCCCAGCGGGCATTCCCGCCAGAGGGCGTCCTCCATGGAGAGTCCCTGGGGGACCTGCGCCAGGACATTGTCCGTGGCGGACACGGGCATCTGCAAGATTGAGAGGAGCAGCAAGAGTCCCAGCAAACCAAGCGCACCCCTAAAGGTCGTTAATCTGGCGGACATGATGGCACGCGACGAAATGATTGGGACGCACCTCCTCCTGGGCCGGCTGTTCCCTGGTACATATTTCCGTAGCGTAGGAACAGCGTCTGGCAAACCGGCAGCCCGGCTTGGGGTTCACAGGGCTCGTCAACTCTCCCTGCATGAGGATGCGTTCCCTTCTTTCGCGAATACTGGGGACGGGGACCGCGGACAGCAGTCCCTTGGTGTAAGGGTGTAGCGGGTACGTGAACAGCTCGTGGGACGCGCATTTCTCCACCATGCAGCCCACGTACATCACCATGATATCGTCAGAGATGTGCCGGACGACGGACAAATCGTGGGTGATAAAGACATAGGTGAGATTTTTGGTGTCCTGAAGGTCCTGCAAAAGATTGAGCACCTGGGCCTGAATGGACACGTCCAGCGCCGAGACTGGCTCGTCGCACACGATGAACTTCGGCTCCAGGGCCAGCGCCCGGGCCACGCCGATACGCTGGCGGCGACCGCCGTCCAGCTCGTGGGGGTATGCGTAGGTGAGCCGCCTTGACAGGCCCACGGTGTCCATCAGCGCCGCCACCTGCCGCTCCAGCTCGGCCCTGTTTTTGCAGACCCTGTTGAACCGCAGGGGCGCCGCGATCTGCTCAAACACGCTTTTCCGGGGGTCCAGGGAGGAGAAGGGATCTTGGAAGATCATCTGCATTTCCGTCAGGAACATCCGGCGCTCCCGACCCTTCAGGTGGGTTACATCCTGCCCCTCAAACAGGACCTGACCGTCTGTGGCCTCGTTCAGGCCGATCAGCGCCCGCCCCAGCGTCGATTTTCCGCAGCCGGACTCACCGACGACGCCCAGCGTCCTGCCCCGCGCAATGGAAAAGGAAATATCGTCTACTGCGTGGAGCGGGCCGGCCTTGGTCTGAAAATATTTCTTCAGGTGGACAGCCTCCAGCAGGATTTCCGATGGCTCCCGCGCCTCTTGCGCAGATGCGGCGGGCGGAGCTACCTGCACGGAAGGCGTCTCCGGTGTGCTCGTCTCCTGCAGCGCCTCTCCGGCGAAATGGCAGCGGCACATATGGCCGTTTTCCAGCTCGTGAAACGCCGGGTGGCTTTGTCGGCACTCCTCCCGGGCGTAGGGGCAGCGGGGATGGAAGGCGCACCCCTTCGGTAGGTCCGTGGGGTCGGGCATCAGGCCGTGGATGGGGATAAGGCGGCGGGCGTCCTTGTCCAGGGAGGGGAGGGAGTTGAACAGCCCCATGGTGTACGGGTGGGCGGTGTGCTCAAAAATGTGCTCCAAGGTGCCATATTCTACGATCTCGCCGGAATACATGATGGCGACCTTGTCACACGCCTCCGCCACTACCCCCAGGTCGTGGGTAATGAGGAGCATGGCCGTGTGAAACTGCTCCCTCAGCTGGCGCATCATCGCCAGGACCTGCGCTTGAATGGTCACATCAAGCGCGGTGGTGGGCTCGTCCGCAATGATCAGCGAGGGCTGGCAGGCTAGCGCGATGGCGATGACCACCCGCTGTTTCATGCCCCCGGAAAACTGGTGGGGAAAGTCGCCCGCCCGCTCACCGGGGATGCCGACCATCTCCAGCATTTCACGGGCTTTTGCCATGCTCTCAGCCTTGGTGCAGTCGTTGTGAAGAAAGTAAATCTCGGCGATCTGTTCCCCTACCGTCAGGACCGGGTTCAGGGCCGTCATGGGATCCTGGAAGATCATGGATATCTCGTCGCCCCGCATGGCGCGCAGCTCCTCAGGGGACATTTCCATGACGTTCTTGCCTTTCAGGCATATCCTGCCCTGCCTGATCACGCCGGGGGGATCGGGGATGAGCCGCAGCACGCCCAGCGCCGTCGTCGTCTTGCCAGCGCCGGTCTCGCCCACAAGGCCCAAGGTCTCCCCCTCTTCGATGTCAAGGCTTACGTGATTCACGGCGTAGACCGTGCCATCCATGGTCCGGTACTCGATCACCAGGTCCCTGATCTCTAATATTTTCATTCCGCGCACCTCCTCACTGTTTCAGCTTGGGGTCCAGCGCGTCGCGCAGCCCATCGCCAAACACATTGAATCCGAACATGGTAAGCGCGATGGCAATGCCCGGGAAGGTGATCAACGGCCAAAAGGTCGTGACATAGTCCCGGCCGGAATTCAGGATGGCGCCCCACTCCGGTCTGGGCGGCTGTACACCCAGACCAACAAAGCTCAGGGCGGAGATCATCATAATATTGCCGCCGATGCTCATAGTGGTGTTGACGATGATGGGCGCCAGGCAGTTGGGGATGATATTGGAGAGAAGGATCCGCATGGTAGTGGAGCCGGAGACCCGGGCGGCCTCGATGTACTCCTTGTTGCGCAGGGTCAGAGTCTGAGCACGCACCAGGCGGCACACCCCGGCGATGCCGGCGACCGCGATGGCCAGCGCCGTCTGCCACACGCCCCCTCCCAGGGCGGCGGAGATGCAGACCGCCAGCAGAATGCCGGGGATGGCCATCATAATATCCATCAGCCGCATAATGACGGCGTCTATGAGGCCGCCAAAGTAACCAGAAACCGCCCCCAGCAGACCGCCGATCACCAGCGAGACCGTAACGGCCAGGAGGGAAACCAGCAGGCTAATCCGGCCGCCGAAAATGATGCGGCTGAGGATATCCCGGCCCATATTGTCCGTGCCGAGCAGATGGAGGGCGCTGGGCATTTGCAGCCGCTCGGCCACATTCTGCGCCTGATAGTCGTAGGGAGCGATGAGGGGGGCGAGAACAGCCATCAGCGCCAGCAGAATGGCGATTGCCATGCCGACCAAGGCCAACTTGTTCCGGCGCAGGCGGAGCCACACATCCCGCCACTGGCTGCTCTTCTGAAGAGACTCGGTCGTGGCCGGTGCGGCCGGGGATGTCTTTTTACTCATGCCGTTGCACCTCCTTCTTTTTTGTGTGGGGAGTCCTTCCCGCGCTTTTTCGCGGAGGTGAACTGGCCCCGGATCTGCGGGTCCACCACGCTGTAGATCAGGTCCACCACAAGATTGCAGACACAGACGAATACGCTGGTCACCAGGGTCACGCCCATAATGAGCGGGTAGTCCCGTTGGTTGATTGCGCCCATCATCAGCATCCCCATGCCGGGGATATTAAAGATGGTCTCCACAATGATGGAGCCGCCGACCACCATGCCTACCTGGTTGCCCACCACTGTAATAACAGGAATCAGGGCGTTTTTCAGCGCGTGCTTGAAGATGACGCGCTTTTCCTTCATGCCCTTCGAGCGGGCTGTACGGATATAGTCCTGGCGGATGACCTCCAGCATACTGGAGCGGGTCATGCGCACCAGGGAGGCCATGGTCATCATGGCGGAGCAAGCGACGGGCAGGATGTAGTGTTTCCACGAGGTCAGCCCGGACGCCGGCAGCACGTGGAGCTTTGAGGCGAAAATCTGGATCGCCTCCATGGCCAGCCAGAATGCCGGCAGCGACGCCAGAACGATGGACAGCGTTGTGATGATGTAGTCCGGGACGGTATTTTGCCGGACGGCGGAGAATATCCCGATGGGGATACCCAAAAACGCGGCCAGGAGCAGGCTCATCAGCCCGAGACGGAGGCTGACGCCCACGCGCTGCCCCAGGGATTCGGTCACGGGGCGGTTGGTGGAGTAGGCCTCCCCCAGGTCGAAACGGGTAATGACACCCCAGAGATAATCGCCCAGCTGCACAAGGAAGGGGCGGTCCAGTCCCATTTCATGGGCCATCGCGTCGTATTGCTCCTGTGTGTAGTTGTTTGTGCCCAGCTTGTTTCGCACGGGATCGCCAGGCATGAAACAGCTGAGCGTGTACACGATGGTGAGCACGCCAAGCAGCACCGGGATCATAATCAGGACCCGCCTGCCAATAAATCGCAGCATTTTTACGCATCTCCTATCCCGGACTTTGTAGCCTCCCCCTTCGGGGGGAGAGTCCTGTAATATGGCCATCCCGTTGGTTTCACCCGCGAAAATCGCACAGCTGTCGGGTGAGACACCCCGGCGCATCCAGCGTCCATTTCGGTAAACGGGGCGCGCCGGGGGCGTCGCGCCCTACATTGCAGAGCACCAGAGGATCCCGATGTATGGCTTTCTCCCCGTCTCCGGCGGGGAGAAAGCCATACGAGATACCTTAACGAACGATGATCCTACGCAGATTGCAGGACTCGGGCATCACAACAGTCAGGTCCTTTACAACGCCGTTGGCACCGAAACTATAGGCGCTCTCCCACTCGACGATGGGGATACAGTAGACGTTCTCCATGTTGAATTCCTGCATTTTGTCGTAGGAGGCGCGGCGCTCCTCAGTGGTAAAGCCGTTCATCGCCTCGGCCACAAGGGTGTTCCACTCCGCGTCAGTCTTGCGCAAGGCGGCAAGGTCGGTTCCGCTCCACATATTGGACATGGCGGTGGAGGGGTCGCCAGGGACGTTGGCGTTGTCATTGCCCAGGAACTGGAAGGCGGTGGAGCCGGGAGTCAGCCAGTACTGGATGCAGGTCATAACATCGTAGACCTGCAGATCGACGTTGAGACCGATCTGGCGCATCTGTTCCTGCCAGACCTCCGCCATGGGAGCCACGCCGGAATCGCAGATCATGGGGAGCGTCAGGCCCTCATAACCCAAGTCCTTGACCATCTGCGCAGCAGCGGCGGGATCATAGGAGAAGGTATAGCCGGAGCTGCCGAAGGGGGTTGCCGTGGAGAACATGCCTTCCGGGGTCAGCGCCAGAGCGCCATAGCCCACAACGGCCATATCCCCGGTATTCGTCCCCAGGGCGATGGCTCTGCGCAGCTCCACATCCTGCAACTCGGGGGTGTTGTCCACATCCATGACCAGCCAGACCACGGACTTGGTCGTGGACGCCACGGCAGTGCCCATAGAAGGATCGTTTGAGATCTGGCTGTACTGCGTCTCGTTCAGGCCCAGCACCACATCCAGTACGCCATTCTGATAGTCCGCCAGCATGGTGGAGGAATCCGCGTAGGACTTGGTGATGATCACGTCGGGCTGTGCCACCTGGTCGGCGGCGGAATCTACCTGCCACCAGTCGGCACGCTTTTCATAGGTGACGTGGTCGTCGGCAACATACTCGGTCACCTGATAGGGGCCGGAGCCGCAGACCAGCTCGGGGTTGGTCCAGTCAAAGGTGTCGTTGCCGGCGTTGGCCGGGTCGGCCGATCCGCCGTGCTCCACGATCCAGTCCACGTTCATGATCACCGCCGCCTCCAGCTTGACCTTCCAGTCGCCGCGATAGGAGTTCAGGGGGATCGTGGTGGTATAGCCGTCCACGGCGGCGTTATCAAAATCAAACATAGCATAGTCACCGGCCAGACGGGGATGACAGCCCTTGCGTTTCAGGGAGTAGAGCAGATCATAGCCGTCCATCTCCTCACCGTTGGAGAAAATTACGCCGGGTTTCAGCACCATAACAAGATTCTGCTGGGCGTCGTCGATGTAGAGTTCCTCCAGGATGTCGGAGTAGTAGTCGCTGGAGCCGTCCTCCATGACCTCCATGCGGACCAAAGTGTCAAAGGCCAGGTATCCGGCGGGGAGGGCCAGTTGGTCGTTGGCCAACTGGCACATATCAAACACGCCTACAAAACGCGGGTAGGTGGCGCCGACGGTAACGGTAACAGGGCCGTCATTGCCTGTGGGCGCATCCGTTGCCGATCCGGCGGAGTCCGGTGCCGAGCCGGACGGAGGGGCGGCGGAGGAACCGGGGTCGCCAGGGCCGCCGCAGGCAGCCAGCAGCGACAGGCACATGACCAGCGCAAGCAGCATAGCTAAAAACTTTTTCATTTTCTTCTCCCTTTCTCCTGGCCCATCCAGACAGAGTCCAGACCTGAAATTTTGCCTTTTGCTGTACGGTCCCCGCCTCGCAGGGGCGGGTGCCGTACAGATACTCTCTGGATAGAGCACTCCGTTTATGATTTGCGGCAGTCGTCAAACCGGTGCCGCATATATCCGGCGCCGGTTTGACAGCGCAGAATATCTGTGGTATTATATATTGGGTAGATGTACCATCACATAACCTATATTTGCGGAGGAGGCCGACTATGGAACTGAATCAACTGCAATATTTCCGTGTTGTCGCGCAGACCCAAAATATTACCGCGGCCGCCGAACGCCTGCACATCGCCCAACCGACGCTGTCTAAGGTCATCAAGCGCCTGGAGGAGGACCTGGGTTTCCAGCTTTTTGACCGCCGCTCCTCAAGATTGACGCTCAACCCGCTGGGGGAGGCGTATCTCGTCTATGTGGAGCTTGCCCTGGACGCCCTGGCGCGGGGCCGCCAGTGCCTGATGAATATGAAAACCGGCACGGGCAACGAGATCCGTCTGGCCGCGACCTTTGACGGCGTGCCCAATCTGATGATCGAACAATTTGCCATGTTTCACCCGGAGCACAGCATTACAGCGGTGCGCGTTGACCCGGATGAGGTCTTGACGCTGCTCTTAAACGACCACGTGGACTTCGCTCTCACCCTCTCCTCCCAGGAGCACCTGGAGCTGGAGGTCCTCTCCTGCCTGGTGGAACCGCTTCTGCTCATCATCCCAAGCGGAATGCAACCCTTTAACAACGGGAGCTGTACCCACCTGACCGACTATCAGCACGAGCGTTTCGCGATTTTTGAAGGGGATAAGGACCAGTACGATACGTTCCTGCGCTGCTGCAACCAGGCGGAATTCGTGCCCATTATCGTCTACCGGAGCACCCGCACCCAGAAGGTACACTCTCTGGTGGAGCGGCTGAACGCCTGCACTCTGATGCCCGCCCTTATCGTGCTACAGAATTGGGAGAACCTGCCCGAGGAGACGCGCCGGCATGTGCAGATGGTGGACGAGCCCCGATGCAACCGGGCAATTTACCTCTACCGCCACCGAAAGGAGCATCCATCGGAGGAGTTGGACGCGTTTGCCGACTTTTCCGTGCGTTTCTTCCGGAATATGGACGAGGAGATCACCCGCCTGCTGACAAAATGCTTTCCGGGAAAGGAAATTGTGAAAGAGCACTATAGATCGGAGCAGAGCTGACCGTTTTTTGGGCTTGTTACCTAAAGGATAACGGCCCGACAAAAAAAAGTCAAATAGCAATTTAGGGACAGGAGTATGGCCTGAAAGCTATACCCCTGTCCCCGCTTGATAGAATGGGTTCTTTTCCAGTTGTTCCCGAAAGTATTCCACGGCCTCTCTCAGCGCCCGGGAAGGATTATCCCGGTCCCAGATCAGGATAAGGCGGTATTCGGTCATGCCGCCTCGAATGGGGAGCTGCACGCAGCCCTGGCCGTACTCCGCCGCCGCGTGCTCCGGCAGTACGGTGATCCCGCTGCCGGCCTTAATCTGGAGGAGGATGGAGTGTACGTCAACGGGTATGGACCTGTGCCGCTCCCGCTCTGTGTGGAAGGGGTTCTCCCCCAAAATGTCCTTTCTCGCGGTCAGCTCTTCGCTGGTGAGGTATTCCCGTCCGGCCAGCTCGTGGTTGGGCGACACCAACGCACAGAAATTGCCCCGCTCCAAGGCCAGGGCCTCGTAGCCGGCGTCCTTGGGAAAGGAATAGGAGAAGGTAGCGCCCATATCCGCCGCGCCGGTTTTCAGCTTTTCTATGGCGGAGTGCTGGTCTCCCTGCTCCATAATGACCTCCACTGCCGGGTGCGTCTGCTGGAAACCGCGGCACAGCTCGAAAAAGCGCGGTGCGTAAATGCCGACGCTGACGATCTGTAATTTCTGCCGCCGGCGAAATTCGGCGACACTGCCGCGCAGCTCCTCCGCCTGCCGCAGCAGCGCTTTGCCCCGCTGATAGAACACCTCTCCCGCCTCGGTACACAGGAGCGTCCGCCGGCCGCGGGTTAAAAGCTGTACGCCCAGCTCGTCCTCCAGCGCGGCGACGCTGCGGCTGACGGAGGAATGGCTTACAAATAGCCGATGGGCCGCGGCGGAAAAGCTGGCACTTTCTACCGCGGTGACAAAGTATTCTATTTGTTCCAGCGTCATATGTCCATCCCCTATCACTCAAGTATAGTTCCTCGGGGAGCTGTCTCTGTATTACCCCGCCTTTGGCGGGGTAATACAGAGATTAGTATAGCAGAGATACGGGTACTCGGCAAGGGTGCTGTGCGCTCAGCGCACAGCACCCTTGCTTTTTTTCGGCTTTACACCATAAGTCGCCTGCGATATGATGAAAATGATCCGATCCATTCGTGTTGCCCCCGCCGGAGGCGGGGACAGCACCTGAAAACAAAGGAGGCAAACGCAGATGAGGAAACTTTATCCCGACGCCATGCTGGAGCGCCTGGAGTGGCGGCGCGACATCCGCAATCTCATGGGACGCCTCTCCGCGGACTACGCTGTCCGGGAAGAGGGCAGCGCCTACAAACGCTATTGGAGCCGCCGCGAGGACGTATGCCTGGGCGTTAATGAAGGCTGGTACGTCGGGCCGGAAACGGTGGCCGGCTACTATGCCGCCCTGGAGGATGAGATCGTCCTTGGGGGAAAATGCGTCCAGAAGGATTTCCCCGACAAGCTGGCGGGGTTCTCCGACGAGCAGCTCCACGGCGTGGGCGGCATCAGCTACATCCCTGTGGATTCGCAGATTATCGAGATCGCGGACGACGGGGCCACCGCCAAGGGGCTGTTCAATATCCGCGGTTCCTACAGCAGGATCACGACCTCCGGCCCCATTGCGTACTGGCTGTTCGGCTGGGCCGCCGTGGACTTTATCATGGAGGACGGCCAGTGGAGAATCTGGCATATGCAGTGGCTACGCAACGTGGACGTCCAGTGCGGCACGCCCTTCGGCACCGCACCGAAAAAGTTCCCTGAAATGGCGGCCTACGCCCCCATGGCCGATTTCCATATGCCAGAGCCTACGGTTAAGACCACGCTGATGGAGAACTACTACACCGACCGCCCGTTCACCAAGTCTCCAAAGGCCCCGGAGCCCTATGAGACCTTCGACGACACGTTCAGCTACGGCATGTGAGAGGAGGACAGGACATGTTCAGAGAAAACAGGAAAGCCTATACGGACGACGAGTACATCGTCCGTATGTGGGAAAAGGAGTACCTTCAGGATATGGCCGCTCGTTTCATGCTGGCCTGGTCCAACGGCGAGCGGCGCGAGGCGCTGGACAGATACTGGGTGCGCAAGACCCACAACCGGCGCGACGCCAGCTTTGGCGAGAACAACGGCTTTTACGTGGGCATGGACGAGATCGTCCGCCACTTTGTCGCCCAATATGAGGACGAATGCAAGGCCGACCTGAAGGCGTTCCAAGATGCCCGTCCCGAGAAGGGTTATACCGGCGCGGACCTGGGCCTGGGAAAGACCCTGCTGCACGACTGCACCACGCCCCTCCTCTTTATCGCGGACGACGGGCAGACCGCCCGCTATCTCTGCTACGACGTGGGCATGGAGGCTACGGGAAAACCCGACGGGACCTCCAAGTCCTACTTTGAGGTCGGCCTGTGTTTCATGGAGTTCGTCAAGGAGGGGGACGACTGGCGCATCTGGCACCTGGTCTACCAGCACGACTTCTCCATCGAGGCCGGCAAGGATTACGAGAAGGTCGCCCGCTGGCTGACGCCGGAGCAGAACGCCGAGTTCACCCGGCACCACGGCGAGCCCACCAAGCCCTTCGATGTCTACGACGATATGTTTGGCTGGGAATACATCTACTACGATATGCCCGCGCCCTACCGCACCTATGAGGAGGAGGAGGGCTACGGCCCCCGGGGCAAAATCGGCAGGAAATATTACGACCGGATCGTATGAGAAAGGAGCGCTGACAATGAATACCAACCTCACGAGGGAGGAGCGGATCCGCAATGTGGCCGCGGGCCAGATGGTGGAGGAGCTGAAGGGCCGCCACGCCTACCTGCACGGCGTGAACTACGGCCGCGAGGAGTATGGCGTTTTCTGGCTGCGCTCCCCCGATACCACATGGGGCCACGGCTGGGGCCGCCTCATTGGCTACGAGGAGATGTTTCCTGCCCACTGCGGCAAGGCCGCGGACGATATGTTCGGCTCGGCCCGGTTTGCCGGCTGGTTCGCAGGTGAACAGGACGGCCACGACCGCCGCAGCACCAACTGGGGTGCCAGCCACGTTCTGGCCTCTCCGGTCATTGAGGTGGCCGACGACGGACAGAGTGCCAGAAGCTGGTATCTCACCCCCGGGACCATGATGAACCGTTTTGGCGAGGACGGCAAAACCCGCTCCGGCTGGTGGCTGTGGGAGCGCTACGGCTCGGATTTTGTGTACAAGGACGGCAAGTGGTGGTGGGCCCACGAGCAGGTCTGCCCCGATATTGCCGGCGGTCTGGATGAGGAAAACTGGGCGCAGTCCATGTACCAGCGCTGCAAGAGCGGCGCGCCCCTCGGCCCTCCGAGGAGCGCACCGGACAACGACGGCGAAATAGAGGAGCACGGCCCCCCGCGCTCCGACAAGGCGGAGCGGCACAAGGAGTGGAGCATGTGGCAGACCGTGCAGCACACGGTGGACCCGCCGGCGCCCTACGCCCACATGGACGACGACAACTCCTATTCCCCCGGCTACAATCGATTTGACGTGATCCTGCCCCAGAACCGCAGCTACGGCGGCGATGTGCTCGACTGATGCCAGTTCAAGCGGCGCGGCCTGCCCGCCGGCAGAGGCTTTGCCTCGCCGGCGGGCTGTGGTTTTTCCCCGGCGAAGGTGAGCAAAAGCACCGGAAGGGCGTCCATGCCCCGCCGGTGCTTTTGCTTATTTATGCGGCTCTTCCTTGTATCCCCGCCCTTCGGGCGGGGATACAAATTAAGGACCGTGGATCCCTTTTGGTCAGCCTGTGGAAAGTGGACGGCTGTAGGGGCGACCTGTGGTCGCCCACCCGCTTCCCAATGGCCTCATGGACCACGGGCGACCACAGGTCGCCCCTACACATGAAAATCCGCATATATAGCGACAATTTCAGCGGAACAAAAGGGATAACCACTCTGATTTATTGGTGTTCCCCCGCCGAAGGCGGGGGAACACCTGAAAATGGCGGGATATGCGCGGTAGAAACCGATCTGATCAGCGGTCTCTATGCGCTCATACTAATCACTGACTAAGCAATTTAATTTGTCTCCCCGCCCGTAGGGCGGGGAGACTTAGTATCAGGGATGGAAGGGATGCTCGGGGATGGGATACTCGATGCGGTACTCCCCGTCGGCAAAGGGCACGCAGTAGGAGGTCTTTTCCCGGTCGAAGGTCCCGTAGGGGGCGGGCCAGGGGCAGGAATTCTGCGGCGGCTGCACCGGGGAGTAGGAGCCGAAGAACAGTTTCATGGGCGCGAAGGGCGCGCCGGGCAGGGAGCCGTCGTCGGCGGGCTCGGGGGCGGGACGGGGCTTGGGGGGCTGCGTCATGCGCTCGTAGGCCACATGGGCCCAGTTGTCCTCGTCCATGGCCCCGCCGTAGTCGTTGCAAACGTGCTGGGACAGGATGAGCCACTGGCCGTCCTCCTTGACGAAGTCGTTCCCATAGCGCTCCCAGATCCAGATGCCCTCTTTCTCCTGCTGGGGGTTGAGCGTGGAAAAGATCACGCCGGGGGTGTACCAGCTGCCTCGGGCGGACATACCGTCGTCCGCGACCTCGATAATGGAGGAGCCCAGCATATGGACCGCGCACTCCATCAGCGTGCGGGGGTCCTTGCCCTCCACCTCGGGGTAGACGGCCAGCAACTTGCGGTAGAAGTAGTGGGCGTTCTGGGCCAGGCCGCCGGCCCAGCCCTTGTACACGTCGCCGCGGCTGTTCATGCCGCCGAAGTTGTGCGCCCAGAAGAGGTCGTCGCGCTCTCTGGCCCACATGGTATCCAGCTCCTCCTCGGTCCAGCCGGCGGCGTGCATGATGGCGTGCTTGGCCTGCTGGTTTTCCACCTCGATGCAGGCTTCGGCGACGTCGATCATGTGGCTCAGCGTCATATCCTTTTTATTCACGGCTCATGCCTCCTCTCATGCCTGATACTTGGGGTTGCCCTCGGGCCCGCAGCCCTTCTTAGGGTCGTAGCTCTCGTAGGGCTCGGGGATCGCGGGGTAGGGGTAGTAGTTGTACCGGGTGATATACGCCTGCATGGGCAGCGTAGGCCGGCCGAACTCCACGGCCACGGGGTTTTCCCCGTCGGGCAGGTCCACCGGCTGCGCGGCGTAGCCCACGCCCGCCTCGGTCTGGAGGTCGGTGCCGATGAAATAGTGCCAGATCTTCCACCCATCCTCCTCCTTCACAAGGTCCGCGTTGCCCTTTTCGCACACCCACAGGGCGGTGAGCGTTCCGTTTACCATGCGCGTCTCGTAAGAGGCGTTGTACCACTGGGCCTGGATGGTCTGGCCGTCCTCGGCCTCCTCCACCCGGATGGTGGCGATGGGGTGGCAGTTCATGGTCCCCCTTGCGCCGAAGGGGTTGGCGTCCACATAGTAGCGCCTGATTTCGTCCATGCCGATGTAGTAGCCCCAGTTCTTGCCGTAGGAGGCCGTCTCGCGGTGCTCCGGCTGCCGGACCCACAGGCGGTCCAGGGCCTCCTGCCGCTGGTTGGCCGCCATGTAATACATATTGCGGCAGAGCACAGCCTTGGCCGCCTCTTTATCCCAGACGCGCTGGATGCGCTCGGTTTCGGTAAATTGTTTCATGTCGTTCCCCCATTCTGGCCGTGCCGCGGCTGTGCCGCGCGGCCGTATTCCATTTGATCGGTCGTTGAGGCCCGCTCCCCACGGCGCGGGCGGAGCCCCGGCTCATTCCATGCCGTAGCTGAAGGTCTCGGAGAAGGTATCGTACGCCTCGGGCATCCTGGGCGGCGCGGTGTATTCCCGCTGGGGCGTGTATACCTCGTATAGCTTCGCGGGCACGGTGGGAGCGGGCAGGGCCATATCCCCAAAGCCCTCAAAGCCGTCCAGCCTGGGGAAGGGATTTTCCGCGGTCCAGCTGGCGGCTACGGGGGACGCCAGCTCCACAAGCTCCTGGAGGTGCCAGATCTTCCATGCGCCGTCCTCCAGCACAAAGTCAGCCGCCATGTAGCCCCAATGCCAGGTGGAGAGCGGGCCGTATTCCGTGACGGAGTTGTCCGCGCCCATCACCTGCCAGAGGCCCTTGGCGGTCTGTCCGTCCGCGGCCACCTCCACCAGCGGCGTGGTCAGCGGCCGGGGGTAGTGCTCGCCGGCGCCGAACAGCTCCGCCGCGGTCCTGCCCTCCAGCTGCTTGGGAAACACCGCCTTCAAAAGCTCCGCCTTCTTCTTCAGATTGGCGGAAAACGCCTGATAGTAGCCGGAAATTGCCTCCAGACCGACGTACCAGCCGTCGTTTGTGCCCAGGGTGGGGTCCTTGGCCGTCCTGGACCAGTAGTTTTCCACCAGGTCCGCCTGCTTGCAGATCATCGTCAACAGAGCGTATTTGCCCATCACATTCTGGATCTCCCGCTGGTCGATAAATCGCTCGGCCAGCTGCTGGGCTGTGTATCTGGTATGCGCCATGTTCAGTCTCCTTCCTGTCCTGCACGTAAAAATCCCCGCGGCGCGGCAATGTCATGAGGTTTTATTCGTGTTTCCCCCGCCAGCGCGGGGGAAACACCTGAAGATTAAGCCTCCCGCAAAAGGAGACGCGATTTGATCAGCGGTTCCTTAAGCGTTCGGACGGGCCCTGCAAAAGGCCCCTCCACCAGGCTTATCTGAATGACACTGCGCAGCGCGGGCTGTCTTTTCTTGACAGGACGAGTATACCCCGGTCAGTCCCGCCGTGTAAAATATTGCTTTGGAATATTGTTATGTTTGAAATGTAATCGAACCAAAAAAAGAGCCCGGTTTCTGCCTTTTCTGACATTGACAGATATAAATTCAGGAAAAACAGCCCGGTATTCCATTTGGAACATGGCCTGATAACAAAAGTCTATTTTACTAGCCGGCCCCAAACCTGTATACTGAAAGAGCCGCTGAGGCGATCACCGCATACAGCCCAGGCTTTTCAGGCCCGCCCCGGCGGAGGGGCGAACAGGCCAGCGGCTCCAAAAAAGCGGGCGGACACGGCCTTCTCAACGTCGGGTCCGGCCAAACCAAGTCCAGTGGTATGAAGTCAAGAGGAAATTAAAGAAAAAATCAGAGAAAAATAAGTAGAAAGGGCGTGTTATAGGGAAAAAAGGCAACACCAACCTAAGCCCTATCCCTGGAAATTTTTGAAACAGGGCCATATCGTCAGAGCGGTGAGCGTCAGCTCAGCCCTCCGGCGGCTTATACAGGCGGTTGTCCTTCAGCAGCCGAAAGACAAGCCGAACCAGTTTTCTGGCAGTTAAGGCGAGTGCACGTTTATGCTGGTGCTTGTTAACCTCTTTGTATTTGAGGTCATAGTAGCGCCGGAACACGGTTGATATCACCGATCTCGGCAATGATACCGGCGGAATAGACCTTGCCGATGCCAGGGACAGAAGTAAGGGTATTAGGGATGATTTCAAATTGCTGCGCAATGGCCTTGTCCAGCACCTTGATTTGCTTTTCCAAGGCGCGCATGGCGGCGATTGAAACGGCCATTGCCTGATTTACGGAGTTGTTCACAGTAATGGGCAGACGGTAAGAGTTTCTGGCAGCGCTCTGGATGGCCTTGGCTTTGCCCGCTGGATCAGCGAAGTTGCGGCCTTTCTCATCAATGAATGCCGTCAGCTCATCCAGGTCGGTATAGGCCAGTTCATCCACGGTTTCAAAGCGTTCCATAAGTGCGATTGTGGTAGCGCTGGTGTTGATAATGTCCTTATCCTGTGCCAGACCGGAGCATTTTAGAAACAAATAATTAGCAAATCGCTGTTTTTCTCGGGTTAAATCTTGAACAGCGTAGAATCTGGCTCTGGTCAGCGTCTGAAGGGCTTTATAGCGGTAGTCGTCCATGTAGACCTCCTTGGTGATGCGTCCAAACCTGAGTTTGTCGGCGATCACAAAAGCGTCCACGTCATCGTTCTTGGGCAGTTCTGGGTAGGATTCCTTGAACTTGTTTACCTGCTTGGGGTTGAGCACATGGATCTTCCTGGGGTACTGGCCCAGGTTCCCGTCCTCGCGGAGGGCGTAGACCAGGCTGTCCCCGTAAATGGACGTGGCCTCCATGCCAATCACCGCGCCTTCCAACCCCTGGGATTGAATCGCCGACACGATCCTATCGGCTAACAGTTTAGCACCGCCCAGGTTGTTTTGCATCCGGAAACTGCTGTGCTTATCTCCATTTGGTTTCATCAGGTAGACTGCGTTGCTTTGGCTCCCCACGTCAATGCCAACGAATAATGGATTCACGATTTTCACCTCCCCTGTGTTGGAATTTCAGGCCAGCAGGCTTTGAGATACCCATGATATCCGGAGCATCAGCAACCTCGCGTATCAGAATCATTCCGGGACGGGCCAATGCGATAAGCCCTCACTGCTAAAAGGGCGACCGCGCTCCCGGCAAACGGCCAGTGAGTTGGCAGCTAACTTCCGGCTCAGGGGAACGGACTTGTTGAGTAGCAACCTTCCGGTTCTACGGGAGGACAGAGAACTTATCCCTGCTGTCCTACAGCTATTGTATCACGGGCATCTCTAAACCTGCTGATACCTGAAATCTTTTATCCTAAAACTTATTATACGAGGAGGAATTTATGATGGGTGAAGAAAAGCGCTGTATCATCGACCTTCACGAGATGGGGGACCGGTACGGCCTGGAGATGACCGATATCGTGAAGGACGGCAAAGTCATCATGCGCGACCACGTATGGACGCAGGAGGCCCTGCAAAAGGCCGTGGCCGAGTGCAGGGAGCGCGCGCAGGGCGCGGATATCGTTGAGCTGCGGGGCCACACCCCCAACTGGGCGCTGTCCGCGATGGCCTACGCCGTACTGCCCGCCGTGTGTTTCTTCAAGATCGGCCCCGGCGGCATCTACGAGCTGACCAGCACCCCCTTCCCCATCGACGCGGCCAAGCCCACCTGCGGGATGTTCTTCGAGGTGGACGAGCAGGGCGAGCGCGTCTACGTCAAGGCCATGACCGACAACCCCCACGCCGACGCCCACGGGTTCGACCTGACCAAGTTTAACCAGATCATCATGCCCCCCATTCCCGCGGGCAGGGACGTGTTCCTCAGCGGCGAGACGGTGAATCCCGTGGCGGTCTCCATGGTGCTGACCTACGCCGATATCTCCCGCTCCGTCTACATCCGGTTCCACGAGGAGCCGAACTATTACTGCGCGGTGACCAACGGCGCCGCCGCCATCGGAGACGCGGTCCCGGCAAAATAATCTGATACAAATTTTCCATTAAAAACAGTAATTTTTCTGTATTTCCCCGCCCGGAAGGCGGGGAAATACAGGCATACTTTGACAGAAAGAGGGGCGGAGCATGGAACAGGACGTCATCCTTGAAGTCAAGGACCTTAAAACCTACTTTTACAACCACGGTCGGGAGCTGCGCGCAGTAGATGGCCTGTCCTACCAGGTACACCGGGGGGAGTGCGTGGCCATCATCGGGGAATCCGGTTCGGGAAAGACCGTCAGCGCCCTGTCCATCCTGCGGCTGATCTCCTATCCACCGGGGCTGGTTATGGGCGGACAGGTGCTGTTCAAGGGACGGGATCTGCTGAAGATGAACGATGAGGAGTACCGTAGAATCCGCGGCAAGGAGATCAGCATGATTTTTCAGGAGCCCTCCGCCGCCCTCAACCCGGTGGCAACCATTGGGGACCAGATTGTGGAAAACATCCTGCTCCACAGCAACGTGAAACGGGAGGAGGCCAGGCAGCGCGCTGTGGAGCTGCTGGCCGAGGTAGGCATCCCTAACGCCCAGGAGCGGGTGAAACAGTACCCCTTCGAGTTTTCCGGCGGGATGCAGCAGCGGGCCATGATCGCGATGGCCATGAGCTGCGGCCCGGATGTGCTCATCGCCGACGAGCCTACCACCGCCCTGGATGTGACCGTCCAGGCCCAGGTGCTGGAGCAGCTCAACAGGCTGCGCCAGTCCCGAAATATGGCGCTGCTGATCATCACCCACAACCTGGGCGTGGTGGCCCGGTACGCCGACTCGGTAAAGATCATGTACGGCGGCAAGATCGTGGAGGACGGCAGTGTGGAGGACGTGTTCCTCCGCCCCGCCCACCCCTACACACTGGGCCTGATCCGGGCGGTGCCCCGGCTGGATCTGCCCCGGACCCACGGCCTGCACACTATTGAAGGGGAGCCGCCGGATATGTCCAAAATTGGACCGAACTGCTGCGCGTTCCATCTGCGGTGCGCCTATGCCGACGAACAGTGCCAGAACTGCCGGCCGCCCCTGGAGCAGGTGGGAGACGACCATTTCTGCGCCTGCCACCACAGGGACTTGCTGGATGAAGAACGCAAGGAGGTGCTGATGGAGTGAGCCAGAAACTGAATTTCTATGAAATGCCCGGCGCGCCTGAGCGCAGGCTGGACAATATCCTGGACCTGGACGATATTATGTACGTCGAAAATCTGAAAATGCACTTTCCCGTGACCAGGGGCCTGCTGAAACGAGAGGTGGGCACGGTGAAGGCGGTGGACGGCGTAAGTTTCCACATCAAGCGCAGCCAGACCCTGGGCATCGTGGGCGAGTCCGGCTCGGGCAAGTCCACCATCGGCAACTGCCTGCTGCGCAACCTGAACATCACCTCCGGGAACATCTACTATGAGGGCCACAACATGAATGACCTGAACAGGCGCAGCCTTCAAAAGATGCGGAAAAATTTACAGATGATCACCCAGGACCCCTTTGCCTCCCTGGACCCCCGGATGAACATCATGGACGTGGTGTCGGAGGGGCTGAAAATCCATCACGTGCTGGACAACAAGGCAGAGCTGTACGACTTTGTGGTGCGCCAGTTGGAGATGGTGGGTATCAACCCGGATTTCCGGTTCCGCTACCCCCACGAGTTCTCCGGCGGCCAGCGCCAGCGTATCTCCATCGCCCGCGCCCTGGCCCTCCAGCCCAACTTTATCGTGTGCGACGAGGTGGTATCCGCCCTGGACGTGTCCATCCAGGCGCAGATCGTGAACCTGCTGATGAAACTTCAAGAGAACATGAAACTCACCTATGTGTTCATCGGCCACGATCTGTCCGTCGTGCGCTACATCTCCAACCAGGTTGCCGTGCTCTATCTGGGCAAGGTGATGGAGCTGACCGACTCCGACGAGCTCTACGACCATCCTTTGCACCCTTACACCCAGGCGCTGATCTCGGCGGCCCCCATCCCCAACCCGGTGGTGGACCGCGCCCGGGAGCGTATTCTGCTGGAGGGGGAGATCCCCTCCCCTATCAACCCGCCCAAGGGCTGTAATTTCTGCACCCGCTGCAAGTATGCGGACGAGCGCTGCCGTACCGAGGAGCCGAAAATGGTAGACGTGGGCGGAAATCATCTGGTGGCCTGCCACCGTGTCGCCGGAGCTTGAGGAGGGAGCTATTATGGGTAAGTATTTTGTAAAGCGCGTCCTCCTGCTGATTCCCACGATCCTGCTGGTGTGCGTGATTGTATTCATCCTGATGCGCATGGTTCCCATGGACGCGGTGGCCGTGCTGCAGAATAAGCTCAGCGCCAATGGTAACTACGTGGACGAAGACTATGTACGCGCCTTGCTGGGGCTGGATGTCCCGGCAGTCCAGCAGTTTTTCACCTGGATCGGCGGCGTGCTCCAGGGCGACCTAGGCACCTCCTTCTTTGACCACGCCACCGTGAACAGCATCCTGGCCCGGAAACTGCCGGTCACCCTGGAGCTGGGCATCCTCTCGCTCATCATCACCAACATAATCTCCATCCCCCTGGGCCTGTTCTGCGCGGCACGGCAGGATTCCATCTCTGACTACACCATCCGCGTTTTCAGCACAGTCCTCATCGCCATGCCGGTGTTCTGGGTGGCTACCATGGTGCTGATCTACCCCAATCTGTGGTGGGGCTGGGCTCCTGCGGTCTCCTACGTCCCATTTTTCGAGGACCCGCTGGAAAATCTATCCATGTTCCTGCTGCCCGCCGTCATTTCCGCCATCGGACAGTCTGGCATTCAGATGCGGACCATCCGCACAATGACGCTGGAGGTCATGCGGCAGGATTACATCCGCACCGCCTGGGCTAAGGGCGTACCGGAGCGCCAGGTGCTGTTCAAGTACGCCTTCCGCAACTCCATGATCCCCATCATCACCATGATCGGCGGCTCTGTGGCCATGATGATCGGCGGCAATGTGGTGATGGAAAACATCTTTAACATCCCTGGCCTGGGGCAAGCCCTGGTCAGCGCGCTCAACTCCCGGGACTACCCTATTGTACAGGGCTGCGTGCTGGTGCTCTCGCTCTTCGTTATGTGCATTAACTTGCTGGTGGACTTGGCATACAAGTGGATCGACCCGAGAGTAACTTTGGATTAAGGGGGCGGAAATTATGAGAAACAGAGCTGCACCTCCCGGCCGCGCGCCAGAGAAAGGGCATTTCTTTGCGGAGCTGGCCCGGAAAAAGCCCCTGGGCATGGTGGGGCTGATTATCCTGGTGGCGGTGCTTTTCATCGCCATTTTCGCGGACGTGATCGCGCCCAGCCCCATGGTGGACGGCGTGCTCCAGACCAGCATTCTGAACAAGCTCCAGTCCCCGTCGGCCGAGCACCTTCTGGGGACGGACAATCTGGGGCGGGACGTGCTCTCCTACCTGATCTATGGCGCACGCACCTCGGCCATTCTGGGCATCTGCTGCACACTGCTCAGCGTCGCCATTTCGGTGCTGATTGGCACGCTGTCCGCCGTGATCGGCGGCTGGTTCGACCTACTGATCCAGCGTATTGTGGACGCGTTCCAGTGCATCCCATCCATGCTCATCCTGCTGATCCTGATGAATATGCTGGGCAGCGGCCTGCCACAGCTGATCTTCGCCATGTCGGTACCCGGTGGCATCACCGGCTCCCGGATGATGCGCTCGGCGGCCATTTCCGTCAAGGACTCCGGCTATGTCAAGAGCGCGGCGCTGCTGGGTGGGGGCACCATGTGGAAGACCTTCCGCCACGTCATCCCCAACATCCTGCCCCTCATCATCACCAACGCGGCCAGTTCCCTGGGCGGTGTGATCCTGATGGAGGCGTCGCTGAACTTCCTGGGCTACGGCGTGGACCCCGGCACGCCCTCCTGGGGCTACATGATCACCAACCAGGGAAAGGCGAATATGTTCGTCATGCCGATGCTCGCGGTCTATCCTGGTCTGTGCATCGCTATCATGGTATTTGGCGCCACGATGTTCGGCGATGCTGTGCGCGACCTGCTGGACCCCAGACTGAAAGGCGGCGTGGGCACTTACAATTCCAAAAAGCTGATGAAGATCGCGGCGAAGATGTCCGTCAAGTATCACTATGAAGATCCGTGTGCGCTGTGATCCTGTTTCCTGTACAGCGGCGATTTATACTAATCACTGGTTAAGTGATTTAATTTGTCTCCCCGCCCGTAGGGCGGGGAGACAAGAAAAGCAAGCAAAAAATGAAAGCATTTAATCAGTTTTCAGTACTAGCTGAGCGAAAGGGATAACCACATATTGGTATTGCCCCCGCCGAAGGCGGGGGCAATACCAATATGTGGCGGAGTTCGCGCGGCAAAAGGCCGTCTGACCGGCGGGTTCCTGACGACACAGGCCGTAAGGCAATGTCATTCAGATAATCGTTCCAGCAGGGTCCGATGAGGGCATCGGGTCCTGCAAACCACCATATGCAGGGCCCCGTTTTGGCGGGATCATGGGGATGGCCGCAAAAAATTTCTTCCATCTTGCATAAAAAAGATGAATTTGCGCGAAAAAGCTGGTATAGTAATGTGTGAGCGGCAGACCGCGGCGATTTGTGTCCGCGCGCCTGTTCCACGGCAAAAAGGGAAGGGGCCGCCGGCCTCTTCCCTCTTGCGTATGGCGGCGCAGACCGTGCCGTCCAATCATACAGGGCCATTCAGGCCCGACACTGGCAGGAGGCTCATATGGACTTATACCAGCTTGACTGTTTCCGCATGGTCGCCCGGATCGAACACATCAGCAACGCCGCGGTGATCCTCCACATCACCCAGCCCGCGCTGAGCAAGATCATCTCCCGGGTGGAGGATTACGCCGGCGCACCGCTGTTTGACCGCGTAAAGGGAAAGATCCGGCTCAACGAGGCCGGTACGGCCTTTTTGGCCACCCTGGACGATATGTTCGACGTCCTGCAAAAGGGCAAAAAAGAAGTGGTGGAGATCAGCACCCGCACCACCAACCAGATCCGTCTGGCGGCGTCCAGCGATTCCATCCTGTTCATGCTGGCGGAGACCTTTTTCAGCGAGCACCCGGAGGTGCGCATCCACTACTCCGTGCTGGACCGGGAGCACATCCGGGAGGCCTTTCTGCGCAACGCCCTGGACTTCGCCCTGACCACCTACCCCGTGCAGGAGAAGGGCGTGGAGTGGGAGCGGCTGGGGGAGGAGGAGATCGTCATGCTGGTGGGAAAGGCATCCCCCTTCTACGACCGGAAAACCATCTCCTTTGCCGAGCTGCGGGGCGTGGAGGTCATGTGCGAAAACAACGGCGGCGACCTGCGCAACGCCGTGAACAAATGCTACGAGGCCGCCGGGGTCGCGCCGAATATCGTGCTGGAGAGCACCACCGGCTCCGTGATGGGGTTCAAGCACGGACTGAACCGGGCCGTGAGCTTTGCGCCCATCCACCGTTTTATGCAGATGTGCCAGGCCCACTCCTCCATGTCGCCGGGCCTCCAGGTCCACGGCCTCCGGCTGACGGGGCCGAGGTGCACCTGGGTCAGCGGCATCGCCCACCGCCCGGTCCATCTGATGAACCCGGCCACGGAGGATTTTTACTATATGGCAAAGGACTACTTCGAGCGGCTCCATCTGGAGATGCTCCAGTTTGGGCAAAACTATTTCGGCAGCTGACTGCTATATATTCTGCGGAATGGGTTTCCAGTGATACCATGCCGACACGATTATAACTATATAACAAAAGTCAATTTTACTTTTTCACCGGATATGCCTAAAATGACAGTAGACAGAGCAGTTAGATTTATCGGCCTTTCCCCGCAGAAGGGTGACGTGCGCCAGTGGTGCGCGTCAGGCAAAACTGCCCAATAGTTTAAGGAGGATATCCCATGAAAACTCATCGCAAGCTGACCGCGCTGGGCCTGTCGCTGGCCATGGCGTGCGCACTGCTGGCCGGATGCGGCCCCACGGGGAACCAACCGGCTGCCGACGGAAACTCCCCCGCGCCCGGTACCGCAGCTCCTTCCACCCCTGCCGCCCCCGACGCCCCCACCACTCCCACCGACACCGGCGAGCCTGTCTACGGCGGGTCCATCACCATGTATTGGAATGACGACATTGATACATACTTTGACCCCGCCATCGGCGACACCGTGTCCTGGAACCTGTTCCTGGAGGGCCTGTGGTCCTACGACGTGACCTCTGGCCATGCCGCCATCGACGACAACGTGCCCGGCGCGGCCCTGAAGGGCCAGCTGGCCGAGTCCTGGACAGTGGACGAGGCCGCCGCCACCCTGACCGTCACCCTGCGGGACGACGTGCACTTCCAGCGGCTGGACGACCAGTACGACTACTACGGCGGCCGCCAGCTGGTGGCCGGCGACGTCAAGTGGACCTATGACCGCCTGTGCGGCATCGGCTCGGGCTACGACGCCCCGCTGGAGACCGAGTCCAACTGGGCCCGCAACCTGGCGATGCTCGTCTCTGTGGACGCCCCCGACGATCAGACCGTCGTGTTCCACCTGACCTCCGGCGACGAAGTGACCATCGAGAGCTTTATGAACCAGTTTGTGAAGATCGGCGGGCCTGAGTGGGATACCCTGACCGACGATCAGAAGTCCGACTACCACTACTGCTGCGGTACCGGCCCCTTCCTTCTCAGCGAGATCGAGGCCGGACAGCGGGTGGTCCTGACGAGGAACGACGACTACTACGACTACGACGTCCGCTACCCCGATAACAAGCTGCCCTATCTGGATCAGATCACGGTGCTCTATATCGCCGACTCCACCAACATCGTGACCCAGTTCACCTCGGGCAATCTGGACCTGTTCGGCTCCAGCAAAACCAACCTGATCAACGACTCGGAGGCCGCCCAGATCGCCGCCTCCGGCATGGCCTACTACGTAAACTCCGTGGCCAGCTCCCAGCCCGAATTCCTTGTTATGAAGTGCAACCAGAAACCCTTTGACGATATCCGCGTGCGTCAGGCCATGCAGCTGGCCATCGACATGAACACTATCCACTCGGCCTACCTGAACCTGGAGGGCGACATGGTGCTCTCCGGCCTGTGGAACCCCGTCACCACCGAGTGGTCCACCGTCTCCGGCTGGCCCCAGGAGCTGCTGGACTCCTACAGCTACGACCCCGAGCGGGCAAAGGCCCTGCTGGCGGAGGCCGGTTACGCCGACGGCCTGACCTTCGACGCCGTCATCACCAGCGAGAACGACGCCGACCTGTGGGCCCTCGCCGCCGAGTACTGGAACGCCGTGGGCATCAAGGTCAACCTGGAGGTCGTCAGCAACTTTATGGAGGCCAAGACCATCGGCAACAACGCCGACGACCCCCGCAGCATGGCCTCCGCCGGCGCGGGCGCCGTGGCCTCCATTCAGGCGGCGTTCAACCAGACCGTGGACGGCGGCTGGGCCGCCGGTATGTGGAACGGCGACGCGGCTTACACGGAGCTCTTCCAGAACATGATGTCCGCCACCTCCCTGGCTGACCAGGAGCGGATGGCCAAGGAGGCCGACCAGATGTACGCGGAGGGCCACTGGACCGTCAACCTGACCGGCATGAGGGCGCTGAACTACTTCTACAACGCCCGCGTCGACGGGATCCCCGACAACTGCTCCATCTACAGCGGCAAGGCCGCCAGCACCCTGCTGTCCGGTATGTGGGTGACCGACGCCCAATAGGATATTTCCCCTCAGAAAGCGATACAGAGCCGGCGGTACGCCGGCTCTGTATCTGTTCCCATCCCGCGCGGAAAAAGAGGAGCCGCCGGTTCCCCGGCGGCCCCTGAAACCGTCGGCAAAGGCTTGCCTTTGCCGACGGGAAGGCTGCGGCCTCATACGCGCACTCGCTGTCCGCCTGCGGCGGACAACTCGCACACTTTTCGGTCGAGAAGTGTCTCCCCCGCCTCCGGCGGGGGAAACACGAATAGTGTTCCTTCGTATCAGACCCATTCGTTGTGCCCGATGGAATAGGTGTTGTCGTCATCCAGCGTGTCGTAGGGCCTGGGCGTCTCCCAGATCAGGTGCTGGACCTCCTGGTTGACGTCGTAGCGCCGGCTCAGGGGGCCGGGGTCGGTGACCTGGCAGGGACAGCCGCGCCAGGTATCGTAATCAGGGTCTTTCTCGTGCTGCTCATAGAGCTCGCGGGCGAAGTTGCCGTTGTCAAAGGGCTGGGCAAACACCGGGACCACGTGCTCGTGGATATATTTCCACTCGCCCTCGTGGTAGATGAAATCCGCGCCGTAGTACTCCCAGGAGGCCGCGCCGCCCCGGACATAATCCTCCGCCCTGGGCGGCTCCTTCGGGCCGCCGGGACCGCCCGGACCGCCGGGGCCAAACTTGCGGCGGCCCAGCGCGGCCATCATGACCCCCGCCGTGATGGCCCAGCAGCGGCCGGACCTGCCGTCCCGCGCCATCTCGATGCACAGCTCGGACAGGGCGTGGACGCCGCTGGCCCCGATCGACCGGGGGTCGCCGCCCATGTAAGACGGAAATGCCTCGCCCAGCTGGAAGGTCTCCTCCGCCGCGCGGGACTCCTCGTCGATGGTGTGGTTGTGATAGATCTGGCGGAACCCGACCATGCGGCCGAAGTTGTGGCCCCAGGTGGAGTTTTCGCCCTTGAACCAGATCTTGTCAAACTCCTCCCGCTCATAGGCGATGCAGTGGACGTAGGCGTGGTAGACTTTTTTCCGCTCGATCTCCTGTGTGCCAATGGCGTTGTGGAGGCGCTCCTTGAACGTCATCACATATCCCTCATTTCTCTGACATAGTACGGCATACCCATGCAGCCCTCCGGGCCATAGCTGTAGTTGGGATTGAAGGAGTAGTAGGGGCGGGGCATATCCTGATAGAGATACTGCCAGCCGAAGAAGGGGTCGTAGACCGTGCGCTCCACGGTGGGGGTGCCCAGCTCGTCCCGCAGGTAGGAGTTGTCGGGGTCCTCGTGGCCCAGTTTCGGGCCGTTCTGGCCGGTGGTCCCGAACTCGTCCCTCCACATGGGGTATTCCGCGTAGTCCCTCCCGGCGGGGATGGCGTGGTCGTTGGTGAGGATCAGGTGCCAGATCTTCCACGCGCCGTTCTCCTTCAGCAGGTCCGCGTAGACCAGGCCGAACATGAACCGGCAGTCCGCCGTGCCGTCCGGGCTGCCCACGGCGCGCACGCCCTGCACATAACACATATAGCGGGCGGTCTTGCCGTCCTCGGCGATGTAGAGCAGGGGGGAATAGGCGGCGCTGTGGTTCAGGATGCCCATGCCCAGATGGAATTTGTCGCAGGGGAGGGCGGGGTCGGCGTCGCAGAAGGGCTTGAGCTGGGCGTACCGCAGGTCGCTGAGCTGCACCACGTAGTAGTTGGAGATCTCGTCCATCCCGGTGTAGAAACCGGTGTTCACGCCCAGGGAGGCATAGCGGCGGTTCTGGGGCAGGCTGACCCACAGATCGGTCAGCTCCTGGCGGCGGAGATCTCCGGCGTAGCAATAGAAATGCTTGGACATGACCTGTTTCACGTTTTCGTAGTCCCACAGGCGCTCTACCAGTTCGTCATCGGAAAAAAACTGCTTTGCCATGGTTGGACCTCCTTTCATCACAGTCCGTAGCTGAAGGTTTCCGCAAAGGTCTCGTAGGGGACGGGGTAGGCGGGGGGCGCGCAGAAGGGTCGGTCCGCCCGGTAGGTCTCGTAGACCGTGACCTTCACGTTGGGCTCGGGGGGCTGAAAGTCCCGCACCGCCGCAAAGACGGGGTCGTCGGCGTAGGCCGGCGCGGCCTCGGCCCAGCTGGTGCCCGCGGGCGCGTCCAGGTCCTGGACATACAGCAGGTGCCAGACCTTCCACTGCCCGTCCTCCCGCACGAAGTCCGCCGCCGCGTACGCCCGCTCCCAGCAGCCCACCTGGCCCGCGGGGGTCAGCTTGGTGTTCATTCCGTGGACCGTCCAGATGCCCTTTGCGGTGGCGCCGTCCCCGGCGATCTCGATCACCGGCGCGACCAGGCTCTTCATATCCATGACGCCCGCACCGTACACCTGATCCTCCGTCATTCCGGCCAGCCGGCCCGGATACTTCTCCTGGATCAGCCGGCTTTCCAGCCTGGTGCGCGCCTCAAGGCCCAGATAGTAGCTCTTTACCGCCTCCGCGCCCTGGTAGTAGCCGTTGTTTACGCCCAGGCACACATCGGCGGCTTTGGACCAATAGGCGGCGTACATCCTGTTTTCCCTGCGCATCAGATAGTCCTCAGAGAAGAAACGGACCATCAGGTTCTGCAGCTCCCGCCGTTTCTCCCACCTGTCCAGCAGCTGTTCCGAATTCAATCGACAAGACAAAAAACCGCTTCCTTTCTGTCGGCTCCGCCCGCTCTGCCGGGCAGGGCCGGAATCAGCGGGCCCAGGGCCCATGCTGTATGCCACCATTATACCAATGGGACGCCCAGGGAAACAGGCGCGATTTCCCACCTGGAATGGGCAATTTTCAACCTGATACCGGAGGTGCCGCCATGACCAGCACAGCGTCGGAAAAGAAACACGTGGAGGAACTGGAGCGGGAGCTCTCCCGCCTGCGGGAGGAGATTCAAGAGGTCCGCGCCGACCGGGCGGTACGCCGCCTGTTCCTGCATCCGGCAGACGAGGTGTTCTCCCCCGAGGATTTTTTCCGGGACACCGGTATCCGGTTCCGCGGGGACCGGTTCGTCGCGCTGGAATTTGAGGACGATCCCCGGTTCCCGCCCGCGCGGCCCCGGGAGGACAGCCCCGCCTCCTTCCGCGTGCGGTTCACACAGCTCAAATCGCTGGTGCTCTCTGTGCTGGGGCGGGCCCACCCCGCGGCGCTGTACAGCCAAAACGGACGGCTGTGCTGCGTGCTCAACTGGCAGGGAGAGGAGACGAACTGGCACAGCGCCTGCGCGGAGCTGGTGGAGCACCTGAACCGCGCCATGTGGGAGGCGCTGGGTTTTCGTTTCCAGTGTGTGGTCGGGCGGATGCACCACGGCGTGGCCGAGCTGGGCCAGGCCCAAGGGGAGCTGGAGCAGGCCGTCACCTTCCGGAAATTGCTGGGAATTCCCCACGGGGAGATTCTTTTTTACGACGGGATCCTGCAGACAAAGGGGGTCCAGGGGGACGGGGCGGGCCCCGCCCTGGAGGAGGACGAAAACCGGCAGTTCTGCCTGGCGGTAAGGTCCGGCGACGCCGCCCGCGCAAAAGAGATATTTTCCGAGCTGATGGAGCACAGCTTTGTCAGTGGGCAGCCCGCCGTCCAATTCCTCCAGCTCCGGGTGTACGCCATGATCGACACGCTGTTGAAAGCCTTTGAACGGGCGGCGGAGTTCCTGGAGCTCCAAACGGAGGTGGCGGCGCTGCATATCGCCCCCCGGCTGCTGGAGACGGAAAATGTATGGGCGCTGCGAGACGTGGTGTTTCAAGTGCTGGAGGAGTTTCAGGACATCGTGGCCTCCCAGCAGAGGACGGCCCGCCTGCCCAGCCGGATGGATCAGTACATCCGCAGCCATTTCATGGACCCCGACCTGAACGTCAACCAGGTGGCGGCCCACTTCGGCATCACCCCGACCTACGCCACCCGCGTGTTCAAGGAGCATTTTGGCGCGGGGATGCTGGGTTTCATCCAGCAGGTGCGGGTGGAACAGGCCAAGCTGCTCCTCCAGTCCGGGGAGACCGTGAAGGAGGTCGCGGGAAGGGTCGGCTACCGGGACCCGGCGACCCTGATCCGCCTGTTCAAGCGGCTGGAGGGCGTCACACCGGCCCGATTCGGAAAGCGAGCCGCCGCACAGAAGGGAGCATAGAGGATGGAGTGGTTTTTTCGCATTTTCTTCGGCTTACTCGCCTTGTGCCTGGTCATTTATGCGGGAATGACGTGCAGGGACCTGCTGTCCCCCAGGCGCAGCGGCCCCGCGGTGGTGCGGGCACGGCGCAAAAGGCTGTTTCCTGTGACCGTCGGGCTGGTCAGAAAGGACCGCTTTGAGTATGAGGTGGAGTTCTTTCTGCCCGTGGACCAGGTTACAAAAACCCTTCCGGTGAGCGAGGCGGTCTATCAGATCTGCCAGACCGGCTATGGCGGGGAATTGACCTGGCAGGGAGCGCGGTTCATCCGGTTTGTGTCAGGCAATGGAGACAGCCAGGAACCGCTGACTGTTCCGCATCGACATGGTCATTGCGGAACAGTCACTCCGAGAAAACTCTATCACCATTAAAGGTAAAGTAAGTATGCTCAACGTCGGCCCGCGTGTTTCTCTGCTTTTAGGTCACGGGCGGCCTGATGTCACCCGGGGCTACCCGGCCACCATCCTCAAGGACGGTACACATGGGAAATGGTGAGGTAAATTGCCCTGTTCCGGTGCAAACTATGACCGCCGAACCAAAGAGTCGGCGGTCATAGTTTGCCATGTTCTGCGGCGGGTCTTCCAGGGCACGCGCACCCTCGACCAGCTGATGGTGGAGCGGCTGGTCCAAAATATTTCAAACGCCCAGCCCGTTGACGGAGTCATACAACATCATTTCTACGCGCGTAAATAGGGAAAGCGCCAAGGCCTCACGGCCTTGGCGCTTTCCTTTCTTCTACCGCAAATACATTCCTAACGATATACAGGGTTCGTATTTGCGCGCTATGGTGGAGGCGAGGGGAGTTGAACCCCTGTCCGAAAACGCATCCACGGGAACTTCTCCGGGCGCAGACGGTTCTTTTCATTCCCTTACCCAAGCGTGAGCCGTCACACTCAAGGGCTTGGTAGCTTCATCATTCATGGCGCACGCAAAGCTTTGTGCACGCACGTTCACCACTAAACGACGCCTGATCCCGGCTCGTGGTCCTTCCGAGTCAGACGGCCGCTAATTAAGCAGCGGCAAGAACAGTGTTATCGTTGTTCTTTAATTTATAAGTTGCCCGTTTTAAGGTGGTCAGGCACCACCGCCCGCTTTTCCCGCTTCCACATCCCCGTCGAAACCGGTACGCCCCCATATATGCGCCGCCTGCATCAGACGGCGCACGGGGAAGTTTACATTTTCTCAGGCTCTGGGTACTCGACACCGAAGGTTTCCACAGTCACTGACTTCATCTTCTGCTCCAAATAGGGCCGGTCATTTCGGTCCCGATCCGCGCCGGCAATTTCGTCCGCCGTCTCCATGCCCTCTGTCACCCTGCCGAAAGCCGCATACTCTCCGTCCAGATGGGGCGCCTTGGCCACCATGATAAAGAATTGGCTTCCCGCGGAGTTGGGCATCATAGACCTGGCCATGGAAAGCATCCCCCGCTCATGGGTCAGAGTATTGGTCTTAAAGCCGTTTCGCGCAAACTCGCCCCGAATCGAATAGCCGGGGCCGCCTGTACCGTTTCCATCCGGATCGCCGCCCTGAATCATAAAGTCCGGGATAACCCGATGGAAAATCAGTCCGTCATAAAAGCCCTTCTGCACCAGAGAAATAAAGTTGTTTACCGTATTGGGTGCGGACTCAGGATAGAGTTCAGCCACTATTTTGTGCCCGTTCTCCATTTCAAATGTAACAATTGGATTTTGCGGCATTTCAATCATTCCTTCCTCAACAGTTCCACGGCGCAAATTTCATGCGCCGCCGTGGTTCAGCGCAGCCGGTTCTTCAACGCCCGGTCCATCTCCCGCCTGGCATCCTTGGCCGCGGCCGCGTCCCGCTTATCATAAAGCTTTTTCCCCCGGGCCAGCCCTAGCTCCACCTTCACCCGCGCGTTTTTAAAATACACCGACAACGGAATCAGCGCCAGTCCATCCTGTTTGAGCTTTCCATAAAGCCGCAGGATTTCACGCTTGTGCATCAGCAGCCTGCGGGGCCGCAACGGATCCTTGTTAAAGATGTTTCCCTTCTCATAAGGGGAGATGTGCATCCCATAGACAAACAGCTCGCCGTCCTTGACGTGGCAGAAGGAATCCTTCAAATTCAGCTTCCCTTGCCGGATTGACTTGACTTCCGTTCCCGCCAGCTCAATGCCTGCCTCAAAACGGCCGTCAATAAAGTAGTCATGGTAAGCCTTGCTGTTCTTCGCAGCAAGCTTGATTCCTTTCTGCTCCATGGACACACCCCCTCTCCATTCATTCAACTTGAATGATTATATCACACTTGTCCAGAAAAGACAACGTCTTTTCTGTCGCAAAAGAAAACAAAAGGCCTGCAAAATCTGCCAAAATCTGTCAAGGCCCAAAAGCATAAAAATCCAAAAAAGATAGTACCATAAAAATAGGCATAGCAAAGCAGGCCGCCGTGTTCTGGCCGCTATGGAATTGGAATGGAAATCGTTGCTTATGATGGAGCCATAGCTTCTCTGCCATAACAGTGCCGCAGTAGATGCTCAGAAATTTGTTCGCCACAGCGTAGCAGCGCTTGCCCTCCTGCCTTTTACGGTCAAGAAACTGAAATAAGAAGCGGTACACAGAACCAAAAAGTGGCTTGCAGGGCGGCATAAGCACGAAACCTGCCGGATGGTTTAAACGGCAGGTTTCTGATTTCATTATTTCAAGTAATTCACTGTCAGGATGACCGCTCCCAGAACAGCCAGCACAATGCCAGTTGCACGGTTTAATGCCGCTGTGCTGGCTTTATTTGCGAATTTGGCGGCAATCCTCGCCCAGAGCAGTGTGGATGCCACACAGAACAGCAGGCACCATACATCCGGCATACCGCCTATGGCAAAATGACTGACAGCGCCTGTAAAGGCCGTAAA
>JAAWCD010000055.1 GCA_022793095.1 Oscillospiraceae bacterium
ATCCAGATCATGCCTGTCCTGCTGGGCGGCGTCACCGGCGTGTGGCTGGCAACGCCGGCAGCCGAGCTGCTGGGGACGGCCATGGCGGCGGCGCTGCTGCTGAAATACCGGAAGCGGTATGGGTATTAAGGAACCACGGATGAAATCGGAGCACGTGGATTAACGAGCAAAATTTTTGTCTGGCGAGTGATAAAAAGTGCAGGAACCCAAAAAGATTTCAAACTTTTTTCACGAAGTCCAGGCGGAACTTTTGCCGCCAAGACGCGTGCGCCGGTTTCATCAGCGGTTCCTTAAGATCCAGCATCTATGGTAAACTGCCCTTGGCAATCTTCATTGTGCCGTACCCGCTCAATGCCAGATCGAAAACAAGCTTGACTGCGGGCGCAGTCTCCGGGTCAATAATCAGGTGGCCGTGATCTGTCAGGACGCGCATAAGGCCGTAGGGAGTAGGCCCGCCCAAAAACTTCCCCTGCCGGGAGCGGGCCATCCAGTCCGCCAGCACCTTCTTGGAAATATCCCGGATGTACATATCGTTGAACCAGTTCCTTCTGTAGATAAAAACGATGCAACATAGATTCCTTCACCACAATTATGAGGTTTAAGAATTAAGGAACCACTGATTTCATCCACGCGCACGTCTTGAAGGACTGCCGTAGATGGTACGCGATCACATCATTGCCCTTCCGCTCCCCTGCCGGTAATGGCGGTATACTGCCGCTTGGAAAATAGAAACTCTTGGTCCGCAATGGCTGGATTGCATTGATAAGCTGTGACCAAATCACCGCCATTGGTTTTCTCTGGATTTTCCACATAGTCCGTCACCCGGTCCGGGACGTTTGCCACGGTTCGGCCTTTGCCGCTGTGTAAGGGCATCAATCGTGTTGCCGCTATCTTCAAAACCTCTCCTTAAAAGAAAATGGTGGTGAGCGAAAAATCTTCGATCACCACCAGGCCGTTATTTGATTTTCGATAGCTGCTCCAAAATGATTCCGAACAATCCGCCGGCCTCCGCCAGCTTTGCGGTGATCTCGTCTACCCCGTCAGGATAGACCCCTCCGCCGGAGTTGACCCGGCGGGCAATTTGATTTACATTAGGTATACCGCAGGAGCTTGGCGCACTCGTCCGTGCAAACTGTCAGCCGGCCCTCTCATTGAAGCGTTCGATTTGTGCAGGTTGAAGCATTAGTCAATAGCTGTTCTACCTGCTTTCGCTCCGGCATGGAGCGGATAGCGCCCTTTCGGGTTGTGACCAGATAGGCCGCGGCATTCGCAAAGGACAACATCGACCGCAAGTTTTTTTCCGTCATGCCATCCAGACCATGCTCCAGCACAAAGTTCAGCACACAGGCACAGAAGGTATCTCCGGCCCCAGTGGTCTCAATGGTGCCGCCCAGCTTACAAGCGGGGACGAACACCCGCTCATTCCCATAGTAGGAATAGCTTCCCTCCGATCCCGCCGTCACATTCAGCAGGCGGATATTGGGATACTTTTCCCGGAGCATGGCCGCCCCCTTGTCGAAGTCCGTCTCGTCCGTCATGAACTCCAGCTCGTTGCCGGCAATTTTCAAAATATCGCACCGGGCCAGGCCGTAGCTGATCTGAGCCCGGGCCGTCTCCAGATCATCCCACAGCGGAGGGCGGAGGTTGGGGTCAAAGGAGATGAGCGCGCCGCCCTCCCGTGCACAGTCGATGGCCTTACAGGTGGCCCGGCGTACCCCCTCGCAGGTCATGGACAAGGTACCAAAGTGAAAAATACGGCTACTGGCGATGATGTCCAGAGGCAGTTCCTCTTCGGTGAGCATCATATCAGCGCCGGGGGCACGGTAGAAGGAGAAGTCCCTGTCTCCGTTGGGGAACGTCTTGACAAAGGCCAGGGTGGTTCGGACAGTTCTGTCAAACACCAGATAGTCCATACAGATGCCAGCCTGCGCCGCCACATTTTGAAGCAAATGGCCAAACAAATCCTCCCCCACCTTGCCCACAAAGGCACAGGACCGGCCCAGCTTTGTGAGCATCGCCAACACATTGCAGGGGGCGCCGCCAGGGTTAGCTTCAAAGAGAGGGTTTCCCTGGCTGCTCAGGCCGCTGCTGGTGAAGTCAATAAGCAGTTCCCCCAGGGCGACTACATCAAAACGGTTTTCCGCCACTGCGCTCACCCCTCCTCGCGTTCAAAAACCAAATCATACTTTTCCACATCTATCACTGCGGATCCGCCCGCCTCGAAGGTGATGGCGCCGGCGGACTGGCGGGTGTAGATCACTGCGCTGGCCACCTGTTCGCCGTCGTTGACGAAGACCTCCACACTGAACCGGTCCAGAATGATCCGCAGCTTGATCTCCCCCCCCTGGGGCCGCACCAGGAGGGAGCGGGTATGGACAATGTCATGGGGCAGGCCGCTGCGGATGCGGTCCAGCTTCAAAGTGCCCTGATCGGGGCGGTAGCGGATAATGGTCTCATGCTCCCCGTCCTTGGCCACCCGGATACGGAACCAGCGGTAGAGGCCGGGGCCGGTGGGGCGGACGGTAACGGTCATGTCCAGCACCCGGCCCTGGATACCGGGCAGGTTGATCTCCCCACACACCGGGATATTTCGATGGATCACCCGGGCTCCCCTGTAGTTCTCCAATTCCCGGACCGGGTTTTGAATCAGCCGCCCGTTTTTCACCGACAGTTCCCGGGGCAGGGTCATCTGTCCAAACCACCGGCAGTTGCAGGGTTTGGCCTTGGCAGTATCCCAGTTCTGCATCCAGGCGATCATGATCCGCCGGCCGTCGGGGGCAAGCACCGTCTGGGGGGCGTAGAAGTCCAGTCCATAGTCGATGGCTTGGGCGCTGCACCGGGTGAAGCCCTTGTCCGGGCCGTACTCCCCGATGAGGCAGAGGGTGCCGTTGCCGGCGTGGAACTCCAGGCCCACCGGGGACATCTCCTGGGGGCTGGTGATGAGTACCTGCCTGCCGTCCATGGGGAAGAAGTCGGGGCACTCCCACATCTTACCGTACTGGTTATGGCAGGAGTCCAGGGTGCGGACAAATTCCCATTTCAGGCCGTCCGTGCTTCGATACATCAAAATGGCCCCGCTTCCGCCGGCGGTGCGGTTGCCCACGACGGCGTAGAAACTCCCGTCCGGGTCGTGCCACACCTTGGGGTCCCGGAAGTCGATGGTGCTGCCCCCCTCAGGCAGGTCTTTTCCGTCCAGAATGGGGTTATCCCCCCATTTCTCATAGTTCACGCCGTCCCCAATGGCCACACACTGGGTCTGGACATCCTGAATGAAGCCGTCGGCGTTGTGCCCCCTCTGGACGCCGGTGTACATCAAAAGCTGGCGTCCATCCGGGAGCTCCACCGCGCCGCCGGAAAAACACCCGGCGGAATCGTAGTCCTGATCCGGGGCCAAGGCGGCGGGCAGACGCTCCCAGTGGAGGAAGTCACGGGTTTTCAAATGGCCCCAGTGCATGGGACCCCATTCGTTGGAATAGGGGTGGTACTGGTAGAACAGGTGGCACTCCCCCTTGTAGAAGGAGAAGCCGTTGGGGTCGTTCATCCAGCCGATGGTGGGGGTGGCATGGAAAGCGGGGCGCTCACTGTCTGGGATGTGGGGGCCGTATTGAGACTCAAAGTCTCGGGCTTTCTGCAATGTTTCACTGGTCATAACGGTTCCTCCTTGATAAAGGGCAGGGGCAGAGACCCCGCCCTGCATTACTCTGCCGCGCTGTAGCGGTCGTAGGCATCCTGATAGACCTGAATCAAATCATCCATGCCGCACTTCTTGGACAGGTAGGTCTTGTACTCCTCCCACTCCTGGTCGGTGGGTCCGCCGTCCCGGAGCCAGAGGCCCTCCCGCTCCTTGACGGCGGTCTCAAAGTCGGCCTTGTGCCAGTCGATGGTCTCCATCTCCATGCCGGTAAACACACAGTCCACGGGGTAGAAGGCGGTGTCCTCCACATAGGGCATCCAGAACTGATCCAGATCGGTGAGCCGCTCAATGGCCCGGTCCTCCATGTAGAACACATCGCTGTAATACTCCGCCAGGATCAGCTTGGGGCCGTACACCTCATACAGGTTTCGCACCTCTCCGGCGCTGCGGTTGTACTGGGCGCGGGCCTCGTCCTCGGTGATGGCCAGCCACATGCCTTCGCTGTCCTGGCCGGTGAAGAACACGCCGATGGGACCGTATTGCAGCTGCATGACAGTCTCGCCGTCGTACCACTGGTCAAAGAATTTCAGCAGGTTGATGGGGCTTTCGCACTTGTTGGTAATGCACAGGTCGCCGGACTTGATGGGAGAGCCAGGGCGGATGGTGACGCCGCAGACGCCCTCATACTCCGTCCCCTTGGGCCCGGTGAGGGGCGGCAGGAAGACATAGTCCTTGGCGTAGTCCCCCATCAGTTCCTCAATGTACCACCACGCGGACACCCCCACATAGCCCTGCTGGCACTTGGCGATGAGCTGGCTGTCGCTCTGGGAGAACATCTCCACATCCACCAAGCCCTCGGCGTACCAGTTGTGGAAGTAGGTCAGGCAGTCCCGATAGGCGTCGCTGGCGCAGACAAATTCCACCTTGCCGTCGCTTCTCAGATGAATGTCGTTGATAACATCGTTGGGCCAGTTGGTGAAGCCGAAGCCGGAGTAGAAGATATTCTGGCCCCAGCACCACTCGTCAAAGCCAGTGGTCATAGGAATGGTGGTCCCGGGGGCGTTGCCGTAGTATTTGGCGGACATGTCGTTGTCCTGAAAGGCTTTCAATACATCGTGGAGCTCATCCAGAGAGGTGGGTACCTCCAGCCCCAGGTCGTCCAACCAGGCTTTGTTGATCATGCTGTACTGGGGGACGGAGAAGATGGAGTAGGCGTCCTCCATCTCCGCGCCGATGCCCGCTGTGGTCATCTGCTCCCCCGAGGGCAGGCCGTAGATCCTGCCGTCCTCCTGGGTGATGGCCGCCCGAATCTCCGGATGCTCCTCCAGGATAGCGCACAGGTTGGGCATGATGTCCGGAGTGAGGTAGGGGGTGACATCCAAAAAGGTGCCGTCGTCCCCGTACCGGGCCAGGTCATAGTTGGAGAAGCCCACCCCCATAAAGGCGTCGGGGTACTGGCCGCCGGTGATGCGGATGTTCACCTGCTCGGCCAGGGAGTCGGACATTGTCTCCCAGTTGATCTTGATGCCAGCGCTCTCCTGGAGGGCATTCAGCACCGGGTTGTCCTCATAGCCTCCGGACAGGGCGGAGATGCCGCCCATGATGTCGAACTCGGTCTGGCCGGTGTTGGGGTTCACAGTGCCGTCGTTCACATTGACTACCAGTCCGCCGGAGCAGCCGGACAGGAGGACTGCCAGCATCGCGGCGCACAGAGCGCCGGAAACCATTTTTTTGACGTTCATTTTCACGCGCTCCTTTCTTAACCCTTGACAGCCCCGGCCATGAAGCCCTTCTCAAAGTGCTTCTGTACAAAGGGGTAGATGACCAGCATGGGCACCGCCGCCACAATCATGGAGCAGAATTTCAAAAGCTCGGTGAGCTTGTTCAGCTCGGCGTAGCCGCCGGAGATGGTGGCCGCCTGAGAGGCGGAGGCGGAGCTCTTGATGAGGATGTTCCGCATCACCAGGGGCAGGGGGGTGCCCTTGCCGCCCAGGTAAATCAAAGCGGTGAACCAGTCGTTCCAGTAGGCCACCATGGAGAAGACCACCATCACCGCCATGATGGGCATAGACAGGGGAATCACTACGCTGAAGAAGGTACGCAGCTTGGAGCAGCCGTCGATTTCGGAGGCCTCGATGAGGTCGCGGGGAATGGAGTTCTGGAAGTAGTTGCGGACGATAATCATATTACCCACCGCCACCCCGCCGGGGAGGAACAGAGACCACATGCTGCCCACCAGTCCGGTGGACTTCACCACCAGGTAGGTGGGAACCAGCCCGCCGCTAAAGTACATGGTGACGAGGAAGAAGATGCTCAGCGCCTTACGCCCCGGCAGGTCCCTCTGGGCCAGGGGATAGGCGGTGATGTACAGCATGACCACCGAGAAGACGGTGCCGATGACGGTATATTTCACCGAGTTCAGGAAGCCGGAGACGATGTCTTTCTCCGCGAACACCGCCTTGTAGCCGTCCAGGGTGAAACCGCTGGGCAGCAGGAAGGTCTTGCCGGCGTACACCTCATAGGGATCAGAGAAGGATGCCACCAGCACGTAGTACAGCGGATAGGCCACGATGACAAGCACGATGACGCAGATTGCCACAAGAATGATGTCGCTGGCCCTGTCGGACATGCCGGAGGCCTTTCTTTTTGCGGATGTCATAGACGCTTCCCTCCTTTACACAAACTGGACGTCCGAAGCCTTGGACGCGATCTTGTTGACAATGAGCAGCAGTACGATGTTCACCACGGTGTTGAACAGACCCACGGCGGTGGAATAGCTGTACTTGGCGTGCTCAATGCCCTGCTGGTAGACGTAGACGGCGATGACGTCGCTGGTGGCCTTGTTCAGGTCGGTTTGCAGCAGCCAGACCTTTTCAAAGCCCACGTTCATCAGGCCGCCGGCGGCCATGATGAGGTTCAGAATGGCCATAGGCAGCAGCTCGGGCAGGTCGATGTGGAGAATGCGCTGGAAGACAGAGGCTCCGTCCACCTTGGCGGCCTCGTAGAGGCCGGGGTCCACGTTGGCCAGGGTGGCCAGATAGATGATGCAGCCCCAGCCCGCGTCCTGCCAGATGCCGGAGGCGATGTAGATGGTTCGGAAGGCGGAGGACTCGGTCAGGAAGTCCACGCTGGTGCCCAGAATCAGGTTCAGAAGCCCGCCGGAAGGACTGAGGAAAATGCGGATCATACCGCAGATGACCATGACGGAGATGAAGTGGGGGGCGTAGAGGACGGTCTGCACTACTCGCTTGAACCTGTTGAACCGGAGCTGGTTGATGATCAGGGACAGGATGATGGGGATGGGGAAGCTCCAGAGGAGGCTGTACAGGCTGATGAGCACCGTGTTCTTGATCATCCGCCAGCAGGTGGGGGAGGTGAAGAACCGCTCGAACCAGTACCAGCCCACCCATTCGCTGCCCAGGTAGCCCCGGCTGGCCTTGAAGTCCCGGAAGGCGATCTGGATGCCGTACATGGGGATGTACTTGTAAAGGAAGGTCAGGACCACCGGGACCAGCAGGAGCAGGTATAGCTGCCAGTTGTCCAGGATCCGTTGACCCAGCGGCTTCCGCCGCAGGGTCAGGGCGGCGGGGCCCGCCGCCTGATTGCGTTGGCGTTTGTTCATAAGCTCACTCCCGATTCTCTTTGTGTTTTTTGCGCCGCAATGTGAAACGTTACACATCTTTCAATTGTATGATAATCCAGAGATCAAGCCCCTGTCAAGCCATTTCTTTGGTGAAAAAGATATTTTCCTGTTTTCGATAAAAGGAACTGCAAAATTTTGTGCAGTTGGACGATTTGTTTCGATTTCCCCAAAAGGACTTGCAAAATAACGTTTCATTGCTATAATGAAATTACAGATGAAACATTTCATGACATAAGAGGTGAGGCTTCATGAAACAGAAGGAAAGCGCCCCCACCATGAAGGATGTGGCGCGAGAGGCGGGTGTGGCGCTGGGCACGGTGTCCAAGGTGTTCAACAGCATTCCCGTGGGAGAGGACTACCGGAAACGGGTGGAGGAGGCCGCCCGGCGGCTGGGATATCAGGTGAACAGCTACGCCCGGGGGCTGAAGACCAACCGGACCTGCTCAGCGGCCCTGATCCTGCCCGACATTACCAACCCCTTTTTTTCCGCCCTGGCTCAGGGGGTGTGCTCGGCTTTGGCCGCCCGAGGATACCGGACCATCCTGTCCATCACCGCCTACGACCAGTCGGCGGAGCAGCGGTGTATTCAGATGGTCCAGCAGAACAAGGTGGACGGAATCATCGGCCTGACCTACAACCCGGAGCTGGAGATCGACCCTCGGCTGCCCTATGTGAGCATCGACCGGACCTTCAGCTACAGCGTCCCCTGCGTGGCCTCGGACAACTTCGGCGGGGGTCAGCTGGCGGCGGAGAAGCTGCTGGAGCTGGGGTGTACACGCCCTCTGTTCCTGCGTATCGGCTCCAGGGTGTCCGGCGAGTCGGACAAGCGGGGGGACGGCTTTGAGTCGGTGTTCCGCCAGCGGGGGATGGAGTGCGCCGCCCTGAGACTCAGCGACGAGGACGGGCTGGCTCCCGTCCGGGACTTTCTGGCCGGGCATATGGACGGGGGCCGGCTGGCCTTCGATGGCATTTTCTGTGTCAACGACGCCTTGGCGGTCCACGTCCGGAACTTTTTGGCGGAGCTGGGTCTGCGGGTCCCGGAGGATGTGCAGCTCATCGGTTTCGACGGCCTGCGCCACTTCGCCACCGGGGATTTTTACTGCTCCACCATCGTCCAGCCCGTGGGCCAGCTGGCCGAGACCAGCGTGGACATGCTCCTCCGGGAAGACCGGAGCAATCTGCCCAGACTGGTCTGCCTGCCCGTCGCTTACGCCCCTGGGGGCACCACAAAGGAGTAACGGTATGGCCAGCGAGTATTTGAGGTGGAAATATAAGGATGTTCAGCCCAACAAACCGGTAACGCGGACAAAAAAGCAGCGCCGCCAAAACTGGTGGCACTACCACAAGTGGCATGTGATTCTCGGCTTGGCGGCGGTGTGTATCGCGGGCAATCTGGTCTGGCACACCCTTACCCAGGTCCACCCGGACTACCAGATCGCCTATGTGGCCGCCGCACCCCTCTCAGAGGAGGAGACCGCCGTCTGGGAAGAAAAGCTGGCAGTTCTGGGGACCGATTGCAACGGGGACGGCAAAATCGTGGTTCAAGTCAACCAGTATCTCTCCGCCCAGGAGGACGTCATGTATGCCGCAGCCAGCAATGTCAGGCTGATGGCCGATCTGGACGCCTGCGAGAGCTATTTCTTCCTGCTGGAGGACCCGGATGGCTTTCAGGAGGGGTATGAGGTGCTTCAGGAGGACTGGTTCCCAGTGGAAAACGGGCTGTATCTGGCCCGGCGGACGTTCTGGGAGAATCGGGTCCCCAAGAATATAGAGGACTGCGGCGCTCTGTGGGAGCGGCTGCGAAAGGAGGCGGCATAAATGAAAAGGCTGCTTGTTCTATGCCTATGTATGACACTGTTTCTCAGCGGATGTGTCCGGGCCGTGCCGCCCAAGGCTGTGGATGGCACGGCCTGGAATGAGGACTGGGTCACGCTGGGAAACGCGCTCGGAGTGGACACCCCAGAGGGGCTGACTGCCCAAGAAAGCAGCGACGCTCTGTCCGCCAAGGGGATGTACTACGCCACCTGGTCCATAGGAGAGGCGGAGCCCCATATCAACGAGGACGGAGAGGACGCTCAACTATATGACGCCCAAGTCTACCTCCTGGCAGCGGGATACGACTCCACCCAAAAGGCAGAGGAGGCTGCGGAGGAATGGCTGGCCATGGCAAACGAACAGTACGCGGTGGAGGAGACCAAGGCGGAGACGTACAACGGCCAGGAATTTATCGTTATCACCTATACCTACACGTCAGAGAGCAACCCCTACAGCCGGGGCGCTTCCGCCTTCGGGACCTATGGGAACTACGCTGTCAGCGCGGAGCTGTCCTGTCAGGAGGGCTTCGAGGATGGCGCTTTAGAGACGTTGGAGAACTTTTTGGATCACTGCCATTATGCCGCCTGATTATAAATTTCCCGCCGGCGAGTAATAAGAAGCTGTACCATTAGGTGAAGTGTGCGGATTTGCGAGCCAAAATCGTTGTTGGCAAGGCAAAAAAGCGCAGGAATACTGGATGTATTTCAAGCTTTTTTAACGATGTCAACGGCCATTTTGGCCGCAAGGACGCGCA
>JAAWCD010000056.1 GCA_022793095.1 Oscillospiraceae bacterium
ACATCCTAAATACCGACCACGAGTACGTACAAAAACCGCAGTTACCTCTTTCACAGAGGATAACTGCGGTTTTTTGCGTCCTCGAACAAAAACGAAAGGAGCACACCCATGAATGAACAGGCAAAAGCTCATGCGGGTCACTTATTACGACCCACAAAACAGCGTGCGGCTCACCGGCTACTCAGACACGATTGTCTGGGACGAAGCGGGCCAACCAACCCTGACCGCCCTTCGCTTCGGCGGCTACCCGGAGGAGGTGCGCGGCCTGGCAGACGCCATTTATGGCGGAGTTACCATCGAAATCGAGAATGGAGGTAGCACCCTCCACCTCAAGACCCTCCCCAAGCAATACCGCCGGGAGCTCAACCATGACGGCCTGTACGCGGAGGCCACCCTGATCGCCCAGGACGACAGCCAGAACGCAAACGAAGCCTCCTCGGAAGAGAGCGAGCCGGTGGACCTGCCCCCGCGCAGCACCTACCTGTTCTGCGCCCCCGGCGACCGGGAAGAACTGTTCCGGCAGGTGGATCAAAAGACGGCGGTCCCGCTGATTCCCGCCTTTCAGGACTACGTTCTGGACCAGCTCATCCAGCGGAACATCCTCCGTCCCCTGCGGGTCTGTTCCCGCTCCCGAAAAATGGAGGCGTGGACGCTGCGCTGTGAGGCCCAGGACAAAAACATCGCGGCTGTCCTGGAGGAGGGCCTGAAAACTGGGGCCATCGCCATTCCCGGCGGAGTCTCCGGTCCTTCCCCGCTGGACGGCCTGGACTCGGTGACGGACTACCTCAACACCTTCGGCGTCACTGTCGCTGAACGCATCAAGAAGCTGTTCGTTCCCCTGTTCGACCCGTCCAGGGAACCCCTGTCTCCGGAGGTGCTGGAGATCAACCAGTACATTCAGGCCCACGCCGGATATTCCCTTTACGACGCACAGCTGGCGGTGGCAGAGGCAATCAAGCGGCAGCTCCAGCGGAGCAAGGTGGGCCTCATCGTGGCGGAATGTGGAAGTGGAAAGACCAAGCTGGGCGCGGTGTCCATTGCCGCTGTCGCAGCGGGCGTCCACGCGCAGCAACGGAAAGCAAGCCACGCGAAAGCCTTCCACATCGTTCTGTGCCCGTCCCATGTGACCAACAAATGGGTGCGGGAGATTGAAGAGACTGTGCCGGACGCCTTTGCCGCTGTGGTCCACAGCATCCAGGAGTTCGACCAGCTCTACCGGCTGTTTGAGCGGGGAGACAAGAGCTGCTTCGCGGTCCTCTCCAAAGAGAAGGCACGGGACGGCTACATGCGGGCCCCGGCGGTGATCTGCCGGCGCTGGAACCGGGAGGGCCTGCCCATTGAGCGGAAGCCGCCTCTTCCAGACGGTTCCGCTGTGAATGAGGACCCCAAACAGCCGGTCTTCTGCTGCCCTTCCTGCGGCGCGGTTGTCATGATGGATATCAGCAGGGCCGGCACGGCTTACCGCGTTCCGGCCAATTCCCTCTACTTCCGCCGGGAGCACAGCCAGAACCACAAGTGCGAAGCCTGCGGAGAACCCCTCTGGACCGCCCTCAATCCGGACGCCTGGCAGCGACAGACGCTGTGGGGCAAAATTGGCGGCTACGGCTTTGTCTGCCGTCCGCTTCTTTCCGAGCATCTGCACAAGGAAACGGGAGCGTCGTTCCGGCAAAGGCTTCTGGAGCTTTTTGAGCATCCGGACAGCGCCTTTCCGGCCAGAGGCGCCAATCGGGCCTGTGCCCTGAGCACCTACATCAAAAAGAAGTACAAAGGCAAAATCTACGGTCTGATTCTGGATGAACTCCACCAGTACAACAATAAATCCGGCCAGGGCGACGCCATGGCAGAGCTGTACGGCACAGCTCAAAAGGTAGCCGGCATGACCGCCACCCTCATCAACGGATACAGCTCCGGCATCTTCCATCTGCTGTACCGGCTGGTTCCCGCCTTGATGGAACGAGACGGCCAAAGTCATGACGCGCCCTCCCGCTTCGACGCGGAATATGGCGTCATCCAGAACAATTATGAGGAAAAGGAACCGGAATACAACTCGAACCGGCGGACCGTCCGGACAAAAAAGGGCTCCCGCCTGCTGCCCGGCGTCTCCCCACTGGTCTATTCCCGCTTCCTGATGGAGCAGGCAGTCTTTCTCTCTCTGACCGATTTGGGGAAGGAGCTGCCGGAGTACGAGGAAATTCCAATCCCGGTTTCTATGCCTGAGAACACCGCCCAAGAGTATGCCCGGATCGAAAAGGCGCTCAAGACGGTGCTGAAGGAGGACCGGAAGGCAGCGCGGAAAATCCTGTCCGCCTATCTCAATCTGCTGACCGCTTACCCGGACCAGCCCTATGGGCACGGGCCTCTGTACCATCCCATCAGCGGAGAACCCATTGTGGAGCCGCTGGATACCGCAGGACCCGGCACCCTGCTGCCCAAGGATGAAGCGGTGCTGGAGATTGTGGAGCGGAAAATCAACGCTGGGGAAAAGGTCCTCATTTACACCAACTGGACCCGGCTGGACACCCAGCGCAAGCTGCTGGAGCTGTGCTCACAGCGGGGCTGGCGGACGGAAATTCTGCCCGCGAAGGTGAAGCCAGCGGACCGGGAAGACTGGGTGGCAAACCGGCTGGGCAGCGGCTTACAGGTGCTGATCGCAAACCCAGTCTTAGTCGAAACGGGCTTGGACCTCAACGCCTTTACCACCCTGATTTTCTACGATATCGGGTACAAGCTGTTCACCCTGCGGCAGGCCAGCCGCCGTTCCTGGCGGATCAACCAGACCGCGCCAAGGGTGGAGGTCTACCTGCCCTACTACCAGCAGACCATGCAGCACAAGGCAATCAAGCTCATGGCCTCCAAGCTGGCCGTGGCCGGCATCATCGAGGGCTCCTTCTCTGAGGAAGGGCTGGCCGCCATGAGCGAATGTGAGGACATCCACCATGATGGCCAAAGAGCTGATGCTGGGCATCCGGGACAGCGTGGAGGATGTGGCGGAAACCTTCAAGCGCATGGCGCTTCTGAAGCCGAAGGCCGCAGACCCGCCCACCGTCTCGGAGGCGCCTCCGCCCCAGGCGGAAGCGCCGGCGCGGGAGCCGGAACCGGCCATCACAGCTGCCGGCCGTCCGCCGCTGCTTTGGAATCGAACCCATCCAGCCAAAAAGCACAGCCCGCCGGAACTCAGTATGGACCAGACGATGCTGTTCCAAATCGCGTAAAGGAGGAGAGGAGCATGCTCATTCAAGTCAA